>NZ_QRMX01000010.1:0-74813 GCF_003472805.1 Acidaminococcus sp. AM05-11
AATCCAGGAGGTTTAACTATATGCCAGTCTACTTTATTCATAGCATACCACGTCAGGTACCTTCCTCTTTTCCAGTGCACGAGCAGTGCACTGGTAAGTGGAAGGCATATGCGGCGCTAGCGCCGCGAAAAAAAGCTTTGATGAACTTCTATCGGTGCCTACCGGCACCACTTCCTACAGCGGTTCGCCGTATTCCATTCGCCATCGCCTTGCAGGCTTGGCTCCTGGACGGCTGTCGCATGGGCCTTATTGACCAAACATCCTTTGGATGCCTGTGGGGATGTTTGGATGCGGCCGCAACGCTTGCAGGAAGCGTTCTATATCGCTGCTGGTCCAGTTCTAGATGGGGATAGATGTAGAATTTTTTTACCTATCGTAATTCTTTTCTCAAAACCCGTTTAGCACATGACTCGTATGGGCCTAAGCCTGGCCCCTGAGTGGTTCGCGGCATGCTGCTCAGCTTCACCTTCCAGGTTCGCTTTGCAGGCCGCTATCACATGGCTCATATTAACCAATTCTCTGCGGCATATAGCCTTTAGAATTGGATATGAGCGCAAAGCGTTGTAGGGGCCGTCAGCCCGTAGGGATGACTGAGGAAGTTCACCCATATTTTGCGGCCTCCGGCCGCTTGCCTTCTCCACCCCACAATGGTCCAAGGTGGGGAAGGTGCCTGACGCCAGGAAGGCGGTTGGGGCCTGCAGGAACAGACTTCTAGAACTAGCCTATCGAGAGGAATGGAATTGGTGATGAATCAAGTTATCTGCCTCGTTGCTGGTTTCAGCCATTTTTATGGATGAAACCTCGTGATTGCGAAGCGAATCACCAACGAGGAAGTCGTCACCGTGCGTTCCTCGCGGGGGTAGCGGAACCTCTATCGTGTATTGGAACGCAGGGTGGCGGTAGGTCCCTTCTCCCCCGCCGCTTCGGCGGGGCGAATACACACAAAACAAACTTGAGCAATGTAACTGCCACTCCGTAGTGTCCTGGAGTCTTCATCGTCGTCCTGATAGGCCCTTGCGGGTCCCGGTTTTTGTAAGGTGTCGGCACTTCAGTGGCCCATGCCCAAAGTAAGGATACGATAGAGTGGCAGCGCAAATCCACCCAAAGTATCTGCAACAAATTTGCCAGTACTAGCCTGATTACAGCTTGTGGTACACCGTTTCTGCGGGCTGTGTTTTCAAAAACAATCAGCGCTCCGTCGCGTTTTTGAAAATATACCCCAAAGAGAACGGAAAGGCAAACATTGCGAACACCATCAAGGATTCCCGAATGGGCCCGCACCCATATTAGTAGTGGTCCGCACCACCCAATCCAACCTCAAAGAGAACAAAATTTCAATACAAAACAGGCGGCCTCACGGCCGCCTGTTTCGCTTATTGCACTTTTCCTACAATATTCTCTTACTTCCAAATCAATTTCATGAACTTGGGATATGCTTCTTTCAAATGTTGATCCAGGCTTTGGAACAGGCCATAGACCAGGCCGCCATCTACTTTGTCGTCGGGAAGCAGGACGCTGACGTCCAGTACCAGGTTGCCGGCGTCGTCCAGGTAGTACTTGAAGGCTTTGTACTGGCGGTTGTACTGGTTGATCAGTTTCAGCAGGTCAGCTTCGTTTTCTTTCTTCTGGGCTTTGGGGGTTACCAGCAGGCGGATGATGCCATAGACGCTTTTGTCCAGGATCAGGATCACGGGGATCCGGGCTTCTTCCAGGGCCAGGTGGGAGCGGAACACGACGGTGTCCACGGGGTCTTTGGCGATTTCCTCACGGGTAAAGTCCTTCAGTTTTGCTTTGTCCAGATAGGCTTGAAAATTCTCTGCTTTCTTGTTCATTGTTAGTCCTTCTTTCCGTTTTGGTTTTGTTCTTCTTGCTCTTGGTCTTGCTCTTTGTCTTGCTCTACTACTATATCAACTCTGGCAGGTTCCATATCCATGGAAACTGCAGCGGTGACATCCATCAGGTCGTACCGGTCAGCCAGGGAGATTTCGGGGTGCAGGTACACGGTCCAGAAGTTGCTGCTGTCCTGATCCTGCATCAGACCCATGACTTCCACGACGCTGTAGCGCTGCGGGTACACGTAATTGTGTTCTCTCAGTTCTACCAGGTTGCCGTTGCTGTACTGGGTGTTGCCCTGGGCGTCGAAGTGGAGATACATCCACTTGCCATCCTTGCCGTACACGTTTCCGGTGTCCAGCCACCGATCCAGCTGGGAAGCGGGGTCGTTGAGCAGCACGTTGTTCCAGTAGGTGCTGTCCATGGTTTCATCAGGGATGGGCAGGGTGCCGTAGACCTGGGTCTTCATGACGCCGTTGCTGAAGTACACTTTATCCAGTACGTACAGTTTTTCGATGTCCAGTTTGCCCTTGGTGGCGGTAATGCTGCCATTGCGCAGCCACAGCTGTTTGAACCGGGCGCCTACGCTGGTCTGAATATCGTCCATTTGCAGGTATTCCACAGGCTGGTCGTCCCGGGCGCCTTTCACGTCGAAGACGATGTAACCGTCGCTGTCCTGACGTTGGGTGATCTTGTCTACGCCAATGTCGGAACCGGACAGGTCTACTTCCTGGCCTGCGTTGACGTTGCCTACGTCCATGGTCTTTTCGGGATTCCGAACGAACAGGGCCACAGGTTTGCCGTCCACAGTATCCAGGTACAGGTTGCCGTCCTTCACTTCCACGCCCACCTTCTGCAGGGCTTTCAGGCTGTAGAGGTCTACATCGCCGCTGCCGCTGTGGTTGATGGAAATGTTGCCGGCAGGGGCTTGTACATAGCCCTGGTCGCCGTTAGGCTGCCGGTTGTGGTCGGTAATGTCGCCGGTACCGGTGGTGGTCAGGTTCACATCGCCGTTCTGGGAGGTCACATGAATCATTTCGACGGCATCCGGGTTATTTCCTTCAAACAGGATGCTGCCATTGTTGGTGGCCAGGTTCACATTGCTGCCGCCGGTGATATCCTTGCGCAGGGTGATGTTTCCTTGCTGGTCGGCTTTCAGGTCAACGTTCTGACCGGCCTGGGCGGTGCTGTCCAGGGTGATATTGCCGCTCTGGGTGGTTTCCGCACTGAGGTTGCCGCCGCTTTGGATATCTGCTGCGTAGTGGATGTCGCCGTTCTGGGTCTGGGCCGTGAGGTCCTTGTCTGCCTGAACGGTGCTGGTGTAGTTGATGTTGCCGTTGTCGGTGACTGCGTTCACGCTGCCGCCCTTGGCCACAACAGGTCCAGTTACCTGGATGTTGCCCTTCTGTGCATCCACGCCAGTATCGCTGGCCGTGAGCTTCACGTTCCCGTTCTGGGCCGTAACCTTGGTGGTCAGGTCCACGCTGCCTTCCGTGGCGCTGGCGGTGATGCCGGTGCCTGCGGTCAGGTGGTCACCGGTCTGGGTGACATTGCCGCCGGCTGCCTGGAGCAGGGTTTCAGTGCCGCTGTCCACGCTGCCTTTCAGGTCCACATTGCCGCTCTGGGCATCCAGGGTAGCGGCAGTACCGCTTTGGATATCGCCGGTGTAGTTCACATTGCCCTGGGTCTGGGTTTCAAAGGTGGCTGCGCCCTTGGTGTCGGTCTTACCAGTTACGGTAATGTTGCCGACAGCGGTCTGTACCAGAGCGTCTTTGCCGCTCTTGATGGCTTCCGGTCCGTAGGCTTCGGTGCTGGTCAGGTCAATGCTGCCGGTGCCGGTGGAGACTTTTACGTCCCCAGCGCCGGTGGTTTCCAGCTGGCCTTTCACGTCCACATTCCCTTCCTGGGCGCTTGCCACGGTAGTGCCGGTGGCAGAAGTGGCTTTGCCCTGGATGGCAATGTCGCCTACGGTGTTCTGCACGGTGGTGGTATTGCCGCCGGTGAGGAGTGTATCCGCACCTTCCTTGCCTGCCGTGATGGTGCCGTGGTCGGTGGTAATGGACAGGTCCTTGCCGGCCGTAGCGTTGCCGTCAAGCACGATGTTGCCTTGGCTATCATCCGCGCCGCTGTCGCTGGCCTTGATGGTAGCGTTGCCTGCGGTACCGGTGAGGTCGCCGGTGAAGTTCACGTTACCGTTTTCAGCCGCAATGCTGGCTGCATTGGAGCCGGTAACATTTCCGGTTACGGTGACGTTGCCCTTATTGGCATCTACGCCGTCCTTCTCGCTAGCCAAAATGGCTGCATCGCCGCCATTTGCGGTGAGGTCGCCCTTCAGGTCTACGGAGCCTTCAGCTGCGCTGAGCTCTGCGTCAGTACCGGCCAGTACATCACCGGTTACGGCCACATCGCCCTGGGTGGTGGTTTCTACCAGTACGCCGACTGCGCTGTCGATGGCCTTGTCTTTGCCCGCATTATCCAGGGTAATATCCCCGGTCTTGGTGGTTACGCTGACCTTGCCGCCATCATTGGTGACCAGTTCACCGGTTACGCCGATGTTGCCCTGGTTGGTGGTTTTCACCGTCAGGTCGGAACCGGAGGTAATGGTCACAGGAACAGCTGCGGCCTGAGGATCCGTGGTGGCTGCCGTACCCACCGCAATGTCGCCATTGTTGGTGGAGATGGTGGCCGTGGTTCCAGCAACCACATCCCCTGCTACGGTGATATCGCCATCGCCGTCATCATCGTAGGCAGTATCTGCTGCGGCAATGACTACCGCTGCATCACTGTTGACTACAGGGTTGCCAACTTCGCCCTTGGTAAGGGTTACCTGGCCTTCCCCGGTGGTTACCCGTACATCGCCGTTGCCGCCTTTAGCGGTAATCAGCTCACCAGTAGCCGCCACATCGCCGGAAGTAATGGCTTCCAGGGTGGTGCCGGATTGGGAAGTGGCCGTGCCTTTATAGGTCACATTGCCGTTATCGGTGCCCAGGTTGATGGTGGTGCCGGCATTCAGGTCGCCGGTGACAGCCACGTTGCCGTCGCCCTGGGGCTTGTACACGTCGCCTTCTTCGCCGTCCTTCACCAGTTCATAAGCGTGAACTGCTACGGACTGTGCTGCCGTGATGTCGCCGGTAATTTCCACATCGCCGACGTCGTTAGCAGTAGTTCCCAGATCCGTTGCCGTTACCAGGGCGTTGCCGCCGCTGGTGATGACCGGAGCATTGCTGCTGTCCTTATTCAGGGTTGCCTTGCCTTCGGTGGCTTTGACAACTATGTCGCCGGTGCCGGTGGTAACCAGTTGGCCGGTGACAGCCACATCGCCGCCTTTGTCCAAGGTTTCTACCGTGGTGCCGTCCTTGGAGGTGACGGTACCGGTTACGGTCACGTCGCCCTGGGTGGTGGTTGTGATAGCTGCCGTGGTGCCGGCGGTGATGGTTCTGGGCTCTCCAGCCTTGCCTACCGCAATGTCGCCCTTGTTGGTGGTAACCTGCACAGCGCCGTCCTTAGCGGTTACATCACCGTTCAGGTTGATGCTGCCGTCCTTGTCTGCGCCTGCTGCGTAGGTGTCAGCCGTGGCTTTAATGGTCGCATCGCCTGCACTGCTGATGACATTCTTTTCGTCGCCCACCTGGTTCAGGGTCACAAGGCCCTTGGTGGCGGTGACGTTTACATCGCCTTCTGCTGCGGTGGTCTCCAAGAGGCCCGTTACGGTGACATTGCCGCCGTTCTCCAGGGTCTGTACCGTAGTGCCGTTAGGCGAGGTTACGGTACCGTACACGGTCACGTCGCCTTCCTGGGACTGGACAGCTGCGGTATTGCCCGCGGTGATGGTGTTCGGGGCCTTCTCAGCACCTACATTGACAGCGCCTTTCTTGATATCCACAAGTACTTTGCCGGCGGCTATAATGTCGTCGCTTACCGTGATAGCGCCTTCAGTGCTGGCCTGTACCGTAGCGTCTGCGCCGCTGTTAATGACAGGGGTAACCGCTTCATTGCTCTGCAGGGTAATGCTGCCGGTATCCGTGGTGACGCTGACGGAGCCAGGAGTCTTGCTGCCAGTTACGGCAGGATCCGTAATCAGCTGGCCCTTGACGGTGATATCGCCGTTGGTATCGGTATTCACCGCTACCCCGGTGGCACCCGTGAGGATGCTTTGTTGCGTGGCATCGCCCACCGTAATGTTGCCATTCTTGGTGGTAACCAGTACGTCTGCAGCAGAGGAGGTGACGTTCCCTTCTACCAGGATGTCGCCTACCTCGTTCTCACCCGTGCTGCTGTCGGAAGTCTCCAGCTTGGCCTGGCCGTTCTTGGCCAGCAGGTCGCCCTTCAGGGTGACGTTGCCGTCAGCTGCTTCCAGAGCTGCCGTGGTAGCGCCGGTGACGTTGCCAGTGACGCTGACACTGCCGTCTTCGGTCTGTACCAGAGCAGCCTGACTGCTGCTCACTACATCCACGCCGTCCTTGGTCTTGGTCAGGGTGATGTCCCCGTCCTTGGTCAGGACTTTCACATCGCCTTTATTGGTGTTTTCAGTGTCCGCCGTTACCAGCTTGCCGGTGACTTCAATATCGCCGGAGGTCAGGGCCTGGAGGGTGGTGCCGGTTTCGGAAGTGGCCGTACCGGTGAAGGTAATCTTGCCGGTGTCGGACTTCAGGCTTACCGCCTGGTCAGCAGTTACGTCACCATTTACGGTGAGGGTACCCGTGCTGGCCACCGGTTTGCCGTTTTCACCCAGGGTGTAGGAGCGCAGCACAGCGTCGCCGCCGTTGCTCTTGACTACAGGCTTACCAGTAACTCCGCTGGTGAGGCCCACCTTGCCCTGGGTTTCCACCAGAACATCGCCGCTGGTGGCACTTAGAGCGCCGTAGACGTCAATGGCTCCGGTGGTGCTGGAGATGGTGGTATCGGTACCGGTCAGGGTGTAGCCCGTCTTGGTAGTACCATCGCCCACCTTGATGTTGCTGTTATTGCTCTTTACTGCCAGTTCGTCAGCAGCCGTTACGTTGCCCTGGATATCGAGGATATCCTTAGTCGGGTCTGCTGCTGCGCCCTTAATCTGTACCAGTACATCGCCCTTGCTGTCGATGGCCGTGGCAGTGGTATCACCCTCTGCCGCCGTCAGGCTGAGCTTGCCGGTATTGGTCAGGACTCTGACATCTCCGTCTTCTGCCGTGGTGGACAGTTTGCCAGTAACCCCAAGGGTACCGCTGTCCTTGACTTCCACGGTGGTGCCTTCTGCCGACTGTACGTTGCCGGTAACGCTGACATCGCCGGTGTAGGTGCCAATATCGGCGGTCTTGGCTGCAATCACATTGCCGGTGATGGCCACATCGCCTTCGCCTGCGTAAACCGGTGCTTCAACCGTGCCCGTATTGGTGTAGGCGTGAACCACTGCGTCGCTGGTGCTGTTAATGGCATCAGCTTTGCCGTTATCCAGGGTAATGGTGCCGTTGTCTGCCAGTACCTGTACATCGCCGGTATCCACTTTGCCGTCAGCCACATCTGCCGTGGTCAGCTGGCCCTTCACCGTAATATCGCCGTCAGTAATGGTGTGTACCGTGGTGCCATTCTGGGAAGTGGCCGTACCGTACAGCGTAATGTCGCCGTTGGTGTTCTCAATCACCGTGGTGGTGGCTGCCGTAATGGCAACATCCTTGCCGCCTTCGCCTGCTTCATTAGCAGCTGTACCAGCGGTAATGGTACCGTTGGAAGCGGAGATGATCACATTGGCCTTGTCGGAAGTGACATTGCCCTGGATATTTACGTTGCCCAGTTCATCAGCCGGATCAACGTCTGCTTCCGCATCCGTTGCTGCGATCTTGGCCGTGCCGTTCTTGGCTTCCAAATTACCCTTCAGGTCTACAGAACCATTTGCTGCGCTGAGTTCGGCCGAGGTAGCGGCGGTAACATCGTCGGTGACGTCCACATTGCCCTTCAGGCTTTGGACAGCCACGGACCCGCTGCTTTCCACAGGCTGGTCGTAGACAACTCCCTGCTGACCCTCAGCGGCTGCTATAGCCGTGGGATTCAGGGTGATGTTGCCGTCAGCGGTCTTGATGAGCACATTGCCGGTATTAACTACGTCGTCCTTGTCATCGGCATCCTTCGTCATCACTTCGCCGTGGATGGCAATATTACCGGACTTGGTGGCTTCTATCGTGGTATCGTTCTGGGAGGTGCTCAGGCCGTACAGGGTAATGTCGCCATTTTCGGTCTGGAGGGTTGTGGTGCTCTGGGACTGGAGGGTAACGGCTTTCGTGTCAGAGCCAACATGGATGTCGCCCTCTCCGGTCGCTTTAATATTGATGCTTTCGGCATTCACATTGTCATTGATGAACTGGTCATTTCCGGCATTCAGTTCGACCTTGCCGTTAATGGATTTAACTTCACCATTGTTTACCAGGTCATGCCCTGCCGTCATGGTAATATTGCCGTCAGCAGTCACATCTTCTTCATTCGTGATATCGCCATTCGTCTTATTCTCAGCCGTCAGGGTAATGGTGCCCTTGGAACCTATGGCACTCAAGGCCCCTTTATTGGTAATCCCCATGTTGGTGGAGGTCATCGCAATATTGCCAGCCGCAGTCTTAATTTCTTCAGTACTGGAGTTGGTAATCTGGTTGCCTGCAGTAAGGGTAATGCCCGTGCCGGCCTCAATGCCAGCGCTGTTGGTGATGGCACCGGTGTCTGCCTTAGTGGACGTGGCATTCAGGGTTACTGTGCTAGTTTCAGACTTCACCTTGCCCGTATTGGCAATGTTGCCGCCAGTAGAATCCATGGTAACAGCCGTTTTGCCCGTTACCGTGCTACTGTTGGTAATATTTCCGCCAGCATCCAGGTCCACTTTACCAGAGGTAGCCTTCTCATCACCGGCCGTCACAGCACCGGCATTGGTCAGGGTAGTGTCTGCACTTTCTACTACATTGGTATAAGCCTTCACCGTAGAAGCGTTGTTGATGCTGCCATTCAGAAGGCCGTTGGCAGTCTGGTTGACAGAGCCTGCCGTAGATTCCACAGCTCCATGGGTTGCAATGGCCCCATCGCTCAGGGTTTCCATGGTAATGGTACCGCCTGCGGTGGTGGTGCCGTTTACGTCAATGCCTTTCACACCTTGGCTATTGCCAGTGTTCACGCCCAGGTCGATGGTGCCGTTTGCACTCAGGCTGCCGTCGATGTCGATATCGCCGACGCCAGAATAGTCGTGCTTGTCGCTGGTGCCGTTATCCACGTAGGTATGTACCGTGAGGGAGCCGTCACTGTCGACTACCTTATCAGCAGTATTGCCAGTACCATTGTTCAGGCTGATATTGCCCATGGGGGTCAGGACGCTGATATTGCCCTTGCCGTCCTCGGTGGTAACCAGCTTGCCGGTAACGTCGATGTTGCCCTGGCTCGTGGTCTGGACGGTCAGATTGGAACCTGCTTCCAGAGTAACCGCTGCGCCAGTTGCACCCACCGTAATGTCGCCATTATCAGTGGAAATCTCGGCGGTGGTGGCGGCTTTTACGTCGCCTTGAATCGTAACGTTGCCATCAGTATCTGTATCATAAGCATCGTCAGCTGCGGTAATGGTTACAGAACCATCACTGCTGACTACAGGGTTGGCGCTTCCTTTGGTCAAGCTTACCGCACCCTGCTCAGTGGTAACGTTGATATTGCCCTTGCCGCCCTCGGTGGTAACCAGCTTGCCGGTAACGTCGATGTTGCCCTGGCTCGTGGTCTGGACGGTCAGATTGGAACCTGCTTCCAGGGTAACCGCTGCGCCAGTTGCCCCCACCGTAATGTCACCATTATCGGTAGAAATCTCGGCGGTAGTAATGGCTTTTACATCGCCGTTGACATTGATGTTGCCCAGGTTGTCCACACCATCTTTGTCAGATGCCGTAACACTGACGCTGTTGGCGCTGTCGATGACGTAGTCGGCAGCAGGAGTTGTAGTACCTGCTACGCTGCCGTACTTGTTCAGGGTAACCTTGCCTTCGGTGGCGGTGACGGTAACCGTACCATAATCTGCACCGGTGGTCTTCAGGTTACCATTGACGGTAACGTCGCCAGTGGTGTTGGTGGCTACGTTCAGGGCAGTGCCAGCCTTGACGGCACTGTAGTTGGTCTCGCTGGTACCTACTTGAATGTCGCCCCGATCGGTATGGATATCTACAGAAGTAGCACCGATCACATTGCCTACAATATCGATGTCGCCGAGAGTAGCATCATCCGTATCGCCAGCATCAGAAGCCGTAATGCTGACTGCTGCACCGCTGTTGATGACGTCATCACCCGTTGCAGTAGTCTTATTCAGGCTGACTTTGCCTTCCGCAGCGCTAACAGTTACGTCGCCGACCTCAGAGCCGTTGACGGCTGCGGTGGTCAGGCTGCCGTTGACGGTAACGTTGCCTTGTTTGGTGGTCTTCACATCCAGAGTGGTGCCTGCGCTGACGGCGCTGGGTACGCCATCCGGAGTTCCAGTACCCACGGTAATATCGCCGTAGTTGGTGGTGATGGCTACAGAGGTCTTGCCCGTTACGTCGCCTTTAATCGTAACGTTGCCATCAGTATCTTCATCATATACCGTATCGGCTGCGGTAATGGTTACAGAACCATCGCTGCTGACTACAGGGTTGGTGCCGCCTTTGGTCAAGCTTACCGCACCCTGCTCAGTGGTAACGCTGATATTGCCCTTGCCGCCTGTGGTGGTAAGCAGTTCGCCGGTTACGTCGATATTGCCGCTTTCGGTAGCTTCCACCGTCAGGTCGGAACCAGCTTCCAGGGTAACCGCTGCGCCAGTTGCCCCCACCGTAATGTCACCATTATCGGTGGAAACCTTAGCTGTGGTAATGGCTTTTACATCGCCGTTGACGGTGATGTTGCCGTCATCAGTTCCGCCCACATCAGTCTTTGCATCAATGGCCTGCACGGAGACGCTCTTGGCACTGTCGATAACGTAGTCGGCAACAGTAGCTGTAGTACCTGCTACATTGCCGTACTTGTTCAGGGTAACCTTGCCTTCGGTGGCTTTGACGGTAACTGTACCATAATCTGCACCGGTGGTCTTCAGGTTACCATTGACGGTAACGTCACCAGTTCCTGCGGTGGAAATTTCCAGGGCTTTTACAGCCTTGACTGCACCAGGAGTTGCCTCAGCCGTACCAACGGTAATATCGCCGTTGGTGGTAGTAATGGTCACGCCGTCGGTGTCAGAAACTACATTGCCTTTGACCGTGATGTTGCCATCATCGTTAGATTCAGCTGCTTCTGCTTCATCGTAGGCTTGGATCTTGGCCAGACCGTTGTTGGCCGTCAGGTTGCCAGTCAGGTTTACATGACCTTCCTTGCCGTCCAGGGTTGCGGTGGTAGCACCAATCACGTTGCCCGTTACATCGATGTCGCCTGCGCCCGTCTGTACCAGAGCAGCCTTGCTGCTGTTTACTACATCCTTGTCATCGCCTGTGCCGTAGTTCAGGACGATGTCGCCTGCGGCGGTCTTCACGTTAACATCGCCAGTGGTGATACCTTCAACCGTAGCATCATCTGCCGTTACCAGTTTGCCGGTTACATTGATGTCACCGCTCTTGGTGGCTTCTACCGTCAGGCCAGAGCCAGAAGTAATGGTTACAGGAGCTGCTGTGGTCGTGCTCGGAGCCGTAGCTGCTGCCGTACCTACCGTAATGTTACCTTGGTCAGTAGAAATCTCGGCCGTGGTGGCGGCTTTTACGTTGCCGTTGACGGTGATGTCGCCGACGCCATCAACTCCATTCTCACTGCTGTCGGAAGCGGTAACGCTTACGCTGTTGGCACTGTTGATGACTTCGGTTGCAGGATCACTACTATAAGCCTTATTGCCAGCCGTAGTCAGGGTTACATTGCCGTCGGTGGCGCTGACGCTAATCGTACCTGTCTTTGCATCTAGCGTTGCCAGGTTGCCGTTGACAGTGATGTTACCAGCCATCGTAGTGGAAACGTCTAGGGTGGTGCCTGCCTGTACTGCGGTGGCTACTCCGCCATCGCCCGAAGTGCCCAGGGTAATATCGCCTTGGTCCGTGTTGATGGTCACAGAGGTGTTACCGAGCACGTTGCCTTTCACCAGAATGTCGCCAAGGCCAGCTGTTCCACCCTTGGAGTTTTCGGAAGCGTTGATGATGACGCTGTTACCGCTTGTCACCACATCAGTTACCTTGCCGCCGGCTGCGGTTTTGCCGGCTGCGGTCAGGCTGACATTGCCATTGGCTGCGCTGACGGTTACTGTGCCTTTAGTTGCATCCATGGTGCCCAGACTGCCGTTAACGGTTATGTTACCAGCTGTGGTAACGGTAACCTCCAGGGCAGTATTTGCGAATACTGCGCTGTAATTATCAGTGGTGTCAGTGCCCAGCGTGATGTCACCTTTGTCGGTAGTAATCAGCACATCGGCCTTGTCAGAATCAACATCGCCTTTCACCAGGATGTCGCCTGCAAGAGGATCAGTATGCGTACCAGTAGTGTAATCTCCGCTATTGGAAGCTTGCAGCTTGGCCTGTCCGTCTTTGGCAGTCAGGTCGCCAGTCAGGGTGAGTGCGCCATTGGTGGCGGTGACAGCAGCTCCCTTGGCAGCAATAACGTTGCCAGTGATTGCTACATCGCCCAGCACATCATCATCAGCTATGTCGTCGGAAGCGGTGATGCTCACGCTGTTGGCACTGTTGATAACTTCGGTTGCAACAGGAGTGTTTTCAGCCAAGGTCGTGCCGGCCTGGGTCAGGCTTACGCTGCCATTTTCAGCGCTGACGGTAACGGTGCCACTGGTGGAATCCGTAGTTTGCAGGTTGCCGTATACGTCAATGCTGCCGGCGGTGGTAGTGGTGATTTCCAGTGCCTTTGCAGCTTTGACTGCGCTTGCAGTTGTAGTAGCTTCGCCAATTTGAATGTTGCCTTGGGTTGCGTTAATGGTCACGCCGTTGGTTGCAGAGAGAACGTTGCCTTTGACGGTGATATTGCCGACACCAACAGTTCCGTCCTCACTGCTGTCGGAAGCGGTAATCTTCGCCAGACCATTGTTTGCCGTCAGGTCGCCAGTCAGGCTTACGCTGCCGTTGGTGGATTCCAGTGTTGCGGCCGTTGCGGCTGTGATGTCACCAGTAACAGTGATGTTGCCGTCATAATCGGTATCGGTTCCGCTTTCTTTCTCATCAGAAGCCGTAATGCTGACGTCTTTGGCACTGTTGATGACGGTGTCACCCGTTTTATCATTCTTATTCAGGGTTACGCTGCCTTCCTTGGCGCTGACGGTTACGGTGCTGGCATCAGCACCAGTGGTAACCAATTGACCAGTAACAGCAACGTCGCCGTCCGTCAGGGTCTTTACAGCCAGTGTGGTGCCGGCCTGTACTTTGGAAGCATTGGTTCCGCCAATGGTGACGTTGCCAGTGTTTGCTGCAATGTCCACAGCCGTACCAGCCGTTACAGCACCGTCCAGGGTGATGTCGCCTGTGCCGGAGGCAGTCCCATCAAGCTTGTATGCGTGAACGGTCACTGCGCCTGCAGCGTTGAGGCTGCTATTGATGTCGATGTCGCCTTCATCCTTACTGTTGCTCGGATCAACAACATTGATTGCCGTAACAACGATATCTTTGCCGCTGTCGATGACGTTGGTTGCATCGCCAGCCTTGGTCAGGGTAACCTTGCCTTCCGTAGCCGTTACAGTTACGTCGCCTACCGTGGAGTTGTTCGTGCTTACAGTAGTCAGGCTGCCATTGACGGTAACGTTACCTTTTGTATTGGTGGCTACGTTCAGGGAAGTACCGGCCTTAACGGCGCTGATTTGCGCAGTTTCAGTACCTGTACCCACTTGAATGTCGCCCCGGTCGGTATGAATATCTACAGAAGTGGCACCGATCACATTGCCTGCAATAGCGATGTCGCCCAGGTTCTCCACACCATTTTTGTCGGATGCCGTAACAGTGACGCTGTTGGCACTGTTGATGACTTCCGTTGCAGCAGTTTCAGTACCTGCCTTATTGCCGGCCTTGGTCAGGCTGACTTTGCCCTCGGCAGCGCTGACG
Source organism: Acidaminococcus sp. AM05-11 (assembly GCF_003472805.1). NCBI lineage: Bacteria > Bacillati > Bacillota > Negativicutes > Acidaminococcales > Acidaminococcaceae > Acidaminococcus > Acidaminococcus sp. AM05-11. The sequence continues at coordinate 13,866 of NZ_QRMX01000010.1, forward strand.
TTTACGGTACCATTGGTGGAATCCGTAGTTTCCAAATTGCCATTGACGGTTACATCACCAGTTCCTGCGGTGGAGATTTCCAGGGCTTTTACAGCCTTGACTGCACCAGGAGCATCAGTTCCCGTACCAACGGTAATATCGCCGTTGGTGGTAGTAATGTTCACGCCGTCGGTGTCAGAAACTACATTGCCTTTGACTGTGATGTTGCCATCGTTGTCATCCTCAGTTGCTTCCGCCGCATCGTAGCCCTGGATCTTGGCCAAGCCACCCTTAGCCGTCAGGTTGCCGGTCAGGTTTACATGGCCTTCCTTACCGTCCAGGGTGGCGGTGGTGGCACCAATCACGTTGCCCGTCACATCGATGTTGCCTTCACTGTTCTGTACCAGAGCTGCGTTGCTGCTGTTTACTACATCATTACCCGTGTTGGTCAGAATGATATTGCCCTTGGCTGCCAGTACCTGTACATCGCCGACTTTTGCATCGTTATCTTCACCATTCTGGTCCTTGGTTTCCAAAGTACCGTTGACAGTAATATCGCCGCTGGTAATGGTTTTTACCGTGGTACCAGTCTGGGAAGTAGCCGTACCGTACAGCGTAATGTCGCCGTTGGTATCCGCAATATTCGTGGTGGTGGCTGCCGTAATGGCAACAGCACCAGTACTAGGAGTATCCGTACCCAGAGCAATGTCGCCATTGCTGGTGGAAATTTCCACGCCTGCTTTTGCAGAAGTAACGTTGCCTTTGACGGTGATGTCGCCTACCGTGTCAGCGTTCTGCGGATTATCAGCTTCGCTGTCGGAAGCGGCAATCTTGGCCAAGCCGTTGTTGGCGGTCAGGTCGCCAGTCAGGCTTACATGACCTTTCTGGCCGTCCAGGGTTGCGGTGGTGGCACCAATCACGTTGCCCGTCACATCGATGTTGCCTTCACTGGTCTGTACCAGAGCAGCCTTACTGCTGTTTACTACATCATTACCCGTGTTGGTCAGAGTGATATTGCCCTTGGCTGCCAGTACCTGTACATCGCCGACTTTTGCATCGTTATCGTTACCATCCTGGTCCTTAGTTTCCAAAGTACCGTTAACAGTAATATCACCGCTGGTAATGGTTTTTACCGTGGTACCAGTCTGGGAAGTAGCTGTACCGTACAGCGTAATGTCGCCGTTGGTATCCGCAATATTCGTGGTGGTGGCTGCCGTAATGGCAACAGCACCAGTACTAGGAGTATTCGTCCCCAGCGCAATGTCGCCATTGCTGGTGGAAATTTCCACGCCTGCTTTTGCAGAGGTGACGTTGCCTTTGACGGTGATGTCGCCTACCGTGTCAGCGTTCTGCGGATTATCAGCTTCGCTGTCGGAAGCGCTAATCTTGGCCAGACCGTTGTTAGCAGTCAGGTCTCCAGTCAGGCTTACGCTGCCATTGGTGGATTCCAGCGTTGCGGTGGTGGCACCAATGACGTTGCCGTTGACGGTGATATTACCGAGATCACTATCATCATCCGTATTGCTGTCGGAAGCCTTGATGCTGACGCTGTTGGCACTGTTGACGACTTCCGTTGCAGAGCCAGCCTTGGTCAGGGTTACATTGCCTTCGGTAGCGCTGACGCTAACCGTACCTGTCTTTGCATCTGTAGTTGCCAGACTGCCGTTGACGGTGATGTCACCAGCCTTTGTAGTGGAAACGCCCAGGGTAGTGCCGGCCTTAACTGCGGTGGCTGCCTCATTGGTACCCAGGGTAATATCGCCTTGGTCCGTAGAGATGGCCACAGCGGTTGCACCGGTGACATTGCCTTTCACCAGAATGTCGCCTACATTTTCATCAGCCGCACCGCTGTCGGAAGCGCTAATGCTGACGTCTTTGGCACTCTTAATGACTTCGTCTGCAGAACCGCTCTTGGTCAGAGTTACATTGCCTTCAGTTGCCTGTACGGTAACAGTGCTGGCATCAGCACCAGTGGTAACCAATTGACCTGTAACAGCAACGTCGCCGTCAGTCAGTGTCTTTACAGCCAGGCCAGTGCCGGCCTGTACATTAGAAGCAGTGGTTCCGCCAATGGTGACGTTGCCAGTGCTTGCTGCAATGTCCACAGCTGTACCAGCCGTTACATTTCCGTCAATGTTGATGTCGCCTTTACTGGTGGCAACATCATCAGCCTTGTACGCATGAACGGTCACTGCGCCTGCAGCATTGAGGCTGTCGTTGATGTCGATGTCGCCTTCCGTATCACTAGCAGTCGGGTTATCTACATTGATTGCCGTAATGACGATATCTTTGCCGCTGTCGATGACGTAGTCTGCAGAAGTTGCAGTACCTGCTACACTGCCGTACTTGTTCAGGATAACCTTGCCTTCGGTGGATTTGACGGTAACCGTACCATAATCTGCACCGGTGGTCTTCAGGTTACCATTGACAGTTACATCGCCAGTTCCTGCGGTGGAGATTTCCAGTGCCTTTGCAGCTTTGACTGCACCAGGAGTTGCCTCAGCCGTACCAACGGTAATATCGCCGTTGGTGGTGGTAATAGTCACGCCGTCGGTGGCAGACATTACATCACCCACAACCGTGATGTTGCCATCGTTGGTATCATCATTTGCTTCCGCCGCATCGTAGCCCTGGATCTTGGCCAGGCCGCCCTCGGCCGTCAGGTTGCCGGTCAAGTTTACATGACCTTCCTTAACGTCCAGAGTTGCGGTGGTGGCCCCAATCACGTTGCCCGTTACATCGATGTCGCCCGCTCCAGTCTGTACCAGAGCAGCCTTGCTGCTGTTTACTACATCCTTGTCACTGCCTGTGCCGTAGTTCAGGACGATATCGCCTGCGGCGGTCTTCACTTCAACATCGCCAGTGGTGGTACCTTCAACCGTATTATCATCTGCCGTTACCAGTTTGCCGGTTACATTGATGTCACCGCTCTTGGTGGCTTCTACCGTCAGGCCAGAACCGGAGGTAATGGTTACAGGAGCTGCAGCAGCACCTTGCGGAACGGCTGCCGTACCTACCGTAATGTCGCCTTGGTCAGTAGAAATCGTGGCCGTGGTGGCGGCTTTTACGTTGCCGTTGACGGTGATGTCGCCGACGCCCTCAACTCCATCATCACTGCTGTCGGAAGCGGCAATCTTGGCCAGACCATTGTTTGCCGTCAGGTTGCCCGTCAGGCTTACGCTGCCGTTGGTGGATTCCAGCGTTGCGGTGGTGGCACCAATGACGTTGCCGTCGACGGTGATATTGCCAGCATAATCGGTTGAGGTTCCGCTTTCTTCCTCATCAGAAGCCGTAATGCTGACCGCTGCACCGCTGTTTACTACATCGTTTACACCTTCGCCGCCCTTATTCAGGGTAACCTTACCTTCGGCAGCGCTGACGGTTACGTCGCCTACCGTGGAGTTGTTGACGGCTGCGGTGGTCAGACTGCCATAGACAGTTACGTTACCAACCTTGGTAGTGGAAACGCCCAGGGTGGTACCTGCGCTGACTGCGCTGGGTACGCTACTGGTGCCCACATCGATGCTGCCTTGGTCCGTAGAGATGACCACAGAGGTTGCACCAATCACGTTGCCGGTGATGGCGATGTCGCCTTTGTCTTCTTCATCCCCTTCAGTATCACTGTCGGAAGCCGTAATGCTGACACCTGCACCGCTGTTAACGACGTTATCACCTGTTGCAGCATTCTTATTCAGCGTAACTTTGCCTTCCGTAGCTTTGACTGTTACGTCACCAACCGTGGATCCGTTGACAGCTGCGGTCTTCAAGCTGCCGTTGACGGTTACGTTACCAACCTTGGTAGTGGAAACGCCCAGGGTGGTACCTGCGCTGACTGCGCTGGGTACGCTACTGGTGCCCACATCGATGCTGCCTTGGTCCGTAGAGATGACCACAGAGGTTGCACCAATCACGTTGCCGGTGATGGCGATGTCGCCTTTGTCTTCTTCATCCCCTTCAGTATCACTGTCGGAAGCCGTAATGCTGACACCTGCACCGCTGTTAACGACGTTATCACCTGTTGCAGCATTCTTATTCAGCGTAACTTTGCCTTCCGTAGCTTTGACTGTTACGTCGCCTACCGTGGATCCGTTGACAGCTGCGGTCTTCAAGCTACCGTTGACGGTTACGTTACCAGCCGTGGTTGTGGAAACACCCAGAGTAGTACCTGCCTGTACTGCACTGTAGTTGGTACCATCGGTGCCCAGTTTGATGTCGCCTTGGTCCGTAGAGATGACCACGGAGGTATCCCCGATCACATCGCCTGCGATGGTAATGTTGCCCTTGGCAGCATCATCCGTTTCGCTATCCGTTGCGGTAATGCTGACGCTGCTGCCGCTGTTCACTACATCGGTTGCACTGCTAGCCTTGGTCAGGGAGACATTGCCTTCCGTGGCTTTCACGGTGAGAGCGCCTGCACTGGTGCCTGCGGTTTCCAGGATGCCGTTGACGTTCACATTGCCTTGGGCCGTGGTGGTAACATCCAGGGCGGTGGCTGCGCTGACTTCAGCAGGAGTTGTGCTGGAGCCGATGGTAATATCGCCATAATTGGTGGTGATCAGGACTGCATCCTTTTCCGAGGAGACGCCGCCCAAAATGGACACATCCCCTGCGGCAATCTCATCACCAGTCTTGTATTCACTGCTGGCAGCCTGGATGGTAGCTTTGCCGTTAGACATCAAAGCCGTCTGAGAAGCAGATACCTTTACATAGCCGCTGGTGGCATTCAGTTCTGCCGTATTGGCTGCTTGTACCGCTCCAGTACCACCCGTTACGGTAATATCGCCTTCGGTGGTGGTCTTCACGGTGACGGCGCCGGCACTGGACACAGCATTGGTAACGTTCGCATTCCCCAGGGAAATATCGCCCTTGGCCGTTTGTACCAGCACATCGCTATTGCTGTTCTGGGTCGTGGTCTGCAGGGAGCCGTTGACGGTAATATTGGCTGCATCCGTTGTGTTGTTGGTCTGCACCTTGGTGCCCGTTCCGGATACGATATTGCCCGTTACGTTAATAGCACTGTCGGTGGAGGTAATGGTTGCCGTGGTAGCACCGCTGACAACGTTGCCCGTATTTCCATTAGTACCCAGGGTAATGACCCCGGTGGTATTGGTGACGCTGACGGCCCCGCCTGCGGAGTTGACTGCACTGTCTACGGTGATGGCACCGGTGGCCGTGCTCAGAGAAGCATCGCCTGTAACACCATTAGAAGCTTTGGTGCCGGTGCTCTCTACGGCCCCATGGACCGTAATGCCCCCGGCCGTTGTCGTGGACAGGCTAGCGTCTTCCACAGCGGAAATATTGGCCTCATTGCCAGAACCTGCAACACCCACGGTAATGGAGCCGTTGGAGGTGGAAATGGTCACGTCCTTGGCACCCTTTACATCGCTGCCGATAATGATGTCGCCAACCTTATCACCTTCCACACCATCTGCGTCCTTATCGCTGTTGGATACGGTAACGTCGCCGCTGCTGTTGATGCTGTCGGGATAGTCAGTGGTTTTAACGAAGTTAATCTTGCTGTTTTGGGTCTGGACCAGAACATCGCCGACCTTGGCAACGCCGTCTGCCCCATCTTGGTCCGCAGTGGAGACCGTACCGTTGATGGTAATATCACCGCTGGTGTTGGCCTTTACGGTAGTGCCAGTCTGGGATGTGGCAGTACCGGTAAGGGTGATGGCGCCAATGTTGCTTTCGATGTTTGTAGTGGTGCCGCCGGTGATGGTAACAGCACCGGAACTACCAATGGTGATGTTGCCAGCGTTCTCACTGTCAGTGCCGTTGGTCAGGATCTGTACTGCTTGGGCGGCAGTAACATTGCCGTTCAGGGTGATATCGCCCTCGCCGGCCTTGTCTGCACCAGTTCCGGTATAGCCCTGGACGGTTACGTTGCCCTGGGAGCTCTTCAGCACATCCGTATTGCCATCAGCAACTGTCAGGGAAATATCGCCCTGGGTGCGGACAACTGTATCACCGGTAGCGTTTGCACCGGTAAGCAGGGCGCCATTCAGCGTAATGTCGCCGGTGTTGGACGTAATGGAAGCATACGTACTATTGGCAAGATACGTGCCGTACAGGGTAATGGCACCAGCCTCACTATGTTGATCGATCTTAGCGCCGGAGATAACAAAGGAATTCGTGTTCACAGGAGCCCGCAGTACGGCCCTGCTCATTTTCTTCTGCACCGGTACATTTACAGAAATGGTACCAGTGCCGGTGGTGCCCATTTCTAAGTCGCCGCCTACGGTGGCGTTGCCCGACATCACGATATTGTAGTTTTTGCCTGCGGTGACGGTGGCATTGCCAGAGGTCGTATGCAGGGCTAAGCTGGAAGTGCCGTCCACAGTCATGCCGCCAGCCAGGGTGATGTTGCCTTTTTGGGTAGTGACGCTGATGCCGGAAGTGCTTGCAGTTGCGCCGGTGGTTTGCAGGCCGCCGGTGACGCTGATGTCGCCGCTGGTGGACTGAATGGTGGTGCCGGAGGCAGAGGACGCGGTGCCGTACAGGGTGATATCACCCGTTCCCGTGCTGACATTGGTCGTGCTGCCCGTGGAAGAAACGCCGTAGGGAGTAACGGTTCCATTGTTGCTGCCGATGGTGATAGTGCCTTCGCCAGTGGTGGTTACCCCAACAGCCCCTGCGCCCTGCACGTCTCCCTGGACGCTGATGGTGCCGCCTTGGGCAGTGACATTGACAGCGCCTGCGCTGACGATGGAATCTTTACCCTTATCATTAGAATCGGCCGCCAGGGTAATATTGTCGCCGGTGGTGGAGACGTTAACCGCCCCAGCTTTGTCGCTAGCGGTATTGGTGGTGCTGAGTTTGCCCGTTACCGTGATGGTACCATCAGACGAGGTTTGCACGGTGGTGCCAGTTGCGGAATCCACATTGCCGGCAATGGACAGATCGCCCACAGTAGAAGTGATTTGGGCCGCTTTAGCCGCCTTCACATCCCCGGTGATGGTAATGTCGCCCAGAGTTTTGAGAGTGCCGTCAGTGGTATTGTAGGCACCCGTATAGGTAGTGGTAATAAATGCCGTGCCCGTGGTGTCAATAACCGCAGGGGTCTCTCCAGCTTCGTTCTGTTTCCCTTTCAGGGTAATGCTGCCCTTGGGCGTAGAAACTTCTACGTTGCCGAGGTCCGTACCCGTACCGGTGGTGGTCAGTGCGCCGGTGACGTTGACATCCCCTTCGCTCAGCACTTTTACGGTAGTGCCGGACTTGGAGGAGCCGGTGCCGTCCAGGGTAATATTGCCTGTGGTGGTTTCGATGGCTACCGTGGAGCCGGAAGAAGCAACATCATCTACGGTAATATCCCCGTTGGTGGCGCTGATGGAAACAGCATCCACTGCCTGCACCTTACCATTCAGGGTGATATTACCTTTGCTATCTGTTGCGTCTCCATTATAGCTATTCGTAATGGTGGCGCCGCCCACACTGTTGATGACGTAGTCACTGCCTTGTTCCGGGTTCAGGGTGATATTGCCGCCGGTGGTTTCGATGAGAATATCTTTATTTTCACTTTCCGCCGTGGTGGAAACCACACCGTGGATGTCAATATCGCCGCTAGTCTTAATGGTGGTATTGGTATCGGACCCGGCAGTACCGTAGACGGTGACTTTCCCGCCGTTGCTGCTGGAAATGTCCGTGGTGGCGCCTTTTACGGTGTACTTTTGGCTGCTGGTGCCCACGGTGATAGCGCCGGTGGTGGTATTGACCTTCAGGGTGCCCTTTACGTCAGCGTTGCCCTGGATGTTGATGTCACCTGCGCCCGCTGCGTTGACCGTAGCTGCGCCGCCGCTGGTAGAAATAACCTGATCTTTTTCAATGGTGGCAGTGGCAGTTGCCTGGGACAGGTTGATAGCACTGCCGTTGGTTTGAACCAGGACATCATCGCCGGTATTTAGGCCGGTAGAAGCAACTTTCCCTTTTACCGTAATGGTGCCGCCAGCGCCTGTGGTTTCCACGGTGGTGTCGCCAGAGGACGTCGCTACGCCGTTAATTTCGATGGCACCCGTGGTGGTATGAATGTTGGTGCTGCTGCCGCCAGACATGGTGTAGGGGGTGGACTCGCCGCCCACGGTAATTTTGCCGGTGGTGGTAGTTACTTCCAGTGCACCCTTCACGTCAGCGTTGCCTTGGATGTTAATGGCACCGCCTGCTGCATTCACTGTAGCTGCACCTTGGGCCGTGGAGAGAACATTTTGGCCAGCATCGCCAGCCGTGGTCTGGCTCAGGTTAATAGCTGCGCCATTGGTCTGAACCAGAATGGGATTGTCAGTATTGGTTGTGCCATTAGTGGCCAGACTGCCGCTCACGGTAATTACGCCGCCTACAGCAGCAGACTTCAGCGTAACGCCCGTAGCTGCACTTGCATCGCCAGTGTAGCCAAGAGTACCACTGTTGGTTTCCAGGTCGATGGCTTTGCCGGCCTTAATGTCACCAGTGATGCTGAGAGCATAGCCGCCGGAAGCCGTTTCACCCGTAAAGGTCTTGACCGTAACGTTGCCGTTGGTGCTGGAAAGAACAGGATTAGTATCGTCGTTGGTGGCCAGCGTAATAGCATTCAGGGTCTGTACCAGAGTGTTGCCCGTTGCACCATTGGAATTCACGGTGCCGTAAACATTGATGCCCCCGGTGCCGCTGGTAATGCTGGTGTTGCCGCCGGTGATGTCATAGCCAGTTTGGTTGCTGGTGCCAATGGTGATATTGCCGCTGGTAGTAGTTACTGCCAAAGCTCCGCCGACGTGTGCATCGCCTTGGATGCTGGTAGCTGCTGCGCCGGAGCTTACCGTTGCGTCGCCGCTGGCAGTGGTGAGAACATCGTTAACTTCTCCGGTGGAGGCCTTGGTCAGAGTAATGGTATCACTGGAACCGCCTGCGGTCTGAACGGTGATCTTATTCGTCGCTGCATCGCCAGTGGTCTTCAGGTTACCGGTGACAGCAATGGTACCGCCGGTTGCCGTGCTCTGCACCGTGGTGCCCGTTGCGGACGCAACAGTACCGTGGATTTCAATGTCCCCGCTGGTGGTAGTGATAGCGGCCGTGCTGTCGGAACTGGAAAGGTTGTAGGCAGTGTCTCCGCCAACAGTAACCTTGCCTTGCGTCGAAACTACTTTCAAAGCACCTACTGCACTGGCATCCCCCTGGATGCTGATAGCACTGGTGTTGTCGCCCGTTACTTCAACCGTAGCATCGCCTGCACTGTTGATGACCTTGCCATCATTAATGTCAGCATTTTGATTCAGGGTGATGGCGCCGCTTTCCGAAGAAACCTGCAGATCAACGACACCCGTGTCTCCATCAGCTGTCGTAGTCTGCAAACCACCGTTGACGGTAATAATACCACTGGTGGTAGTTACCTTCGTGCTGTTGGTGGATTTGGCCAGGCCGTTGATTTCGACGGCACCCGTGGTGGTATGAATATTGGTAGTACCGCCGGACATGGTGTAGAGATTGGACGCACCGCCTACCGTAAGTTTGCCGGTAGTGGCAACTACTTCCAGTGCACCGCCAACGGTGGCGTTGCCTTGGATGCTGGTGGCTGCCGCGCCGGAGCTAACGGTTGCATCGCCGCTGGTGGTGGTGAGAACGTCGGTGTTCCCACTGGTGGCTTTGTTCAGGGTGATGGTGTCACCGGAACCGCCTGCGGTCTGAACGGTGATCTTATCCGTTGCTTCACCGCCAGTGGTCTTCAGGTTACCGGTTACAGCAATGGTACCAGCTGTGGTCGTGGTAACGCCCAGGGTAGTACCGGCAGAAGCATTGCCAGTGATATTGATATTGCCGTTTGTGGAGCCAATGGCTACAGCGCCGCTGGTAGAGGACACGCTGCCAACTTCGCCCTGTGCTGCGCCAGCCACGGTGATGTTGCCGTTCTTGGTATCATTTGCAGCGCTGGAAGTAGCGGTGATGGTGGCCTTACCAGTACCGGCAGACAAGCCGCCTTTCAGATTTACGTTACCTTGGGTGGCACTCAGAGTAGCTGCACCAGTACCGGAAACGGTGCCGGTTACGGTCACGTTGCCGCTGTTGGAATAGTCGGATGCACTATCCGTAACCCCCGTACCTACAGCGCTAACTACAGCGTTACCGCCGCTGGCAGTCATGCCGCCAACGAGTCTGGCATAGCCTTTGGCCGTGCTCAGTTCTGCAGCCTTGGCTGCACTGATGCCGCCGCCCAATACATCTACATTACCAGAAGTCGTTGCCCTTACATAAGCATTGCCCTTGCTGTCTACAGCAGCTGTTGTCAGGTTTGCATTCCCCAGGGTAATATCGCCTTTGGTAGTTTGCACCGTTACATCGCCGCTGGTATTGCTCTTTACAGAGCCCGTAACTTTGATGTCGGCATCGGTTTCGGAATTGCTGGTTTGTACCGTGGTCCCTGTGCTGGAAGCAACATTGCCGTAAACGGTGATGCCGCTATTGCTAGAGCTAATCTCTGCGGTAGTACCAGCCGTCACATCGGCCGTAGCATCTGTTTTACCAATGGTGATTGCACCGGTAGTATCCGTTACGCTGACGGAACCCTTCGTGGAGCTTACAGCCCCGTCAACTTCAATCGTACCGTGATTCGTGCTGATGGAAGTATTCCCATTATCACCAGTGCTCTTTACAGAGCCCGTAACTTTGATGTTGGCGTCAGAAGCGGAGTTGTTGGTGGAAACCGTGGTTCCCGTGCCGGATTCTACGTTGCCATACACGGTGATACCGCTATTGGTGGAGGTAATCCCTGCGGTGGTTGCGCCTTTAACGGTAATAGCATCGCTGCCGTCTTTGCCCAGGGTGATTGTGCCGGTGGTCGTACCAACTTCAACAGAGCCTTTGGCAGAGCTGACGCCGCCGTCTACAGTAATATTTCCGGTTGTCGCAGTTTTGATAGATACATTGTCAGCATCGGCCGTACTGTTGCTGGCAACACCACCATGAATGGTAATAGCACCGTTGGTGGTCCCGATAGTAACTCCTTTAGTTGCCGTAACATTGGCAGCAGTTTGATCCGTACCAATGGTAATTGCACCACCAGTGGAATTCATAGCGATAGATGTTCCTGCTTCAACCGCACCAACGTTATTGATATTGCCTGCCGAGTCTTGCGTAATCGCCCCAGTTGTTGCTTTGACAGTGGAACTGTTGGTAATGCTGGTCACAGCATCCTGATCAATACCAGTGGCTTGCACAGCGCCCGTATTGAGCAGGGTAGTTTTTGCGTTTTGCGTTAAAGCCCCGCCTGCCGTAACGGTAGTATCGTTTTGGATGCCCGCACCGGTGGAAGTCATGCCGATGGTGGTTCCAGCTTGAACAGTGTTTTTATTCCAGATCTTGCCGACTGCGTCCTGGTCAATGGCGCCTGTTGCCGTAACGGTAGAATCATTGGTCAAGGTAGTTTTGGCGTTTTGGGTAATGTTGGTTCCCGCAGAAACAGCGCCGGTATTTTCGATACTGCCGTTCCCTTTGGTCGCCGTATCCATGGAGATGGAGCCGGTGGTAGCGGTTACGATATCGTTGGTGATGTTTGTGCCCGCGGTCAGGGTAATGTCGCCAGTAGAACTGCTGACAGTGACATTCGTATTGCTGTTATCAATGGCGGTATAAGCCCCCATAGTAACGCCCGTGCCTGCAGTAACGTTGGCATCGTTTTGGATATCTGCACCCGTCGAGGTCATGTCGATGGTGGTGCCAGCTTTGACAACACCTACGTTATTGATTTTGCCTGCGGCATCCTGGTCAATGGCGCCAGTAGTGGCTGTAACAGTGGAACTGTTGGTAATGGTTGAGCCAGCATCCTGGTCAATACCAGTGGCTTGTACAGCGCCCGTATTGGTCAGGGTGGTATGTGCATCCTGGGTAAGGGTTGTACCAGCCGTGACGGTAGTATCATTTTTGATATCCGCACCGGTAGAGGTCATCTTAACGGTGGTTTTACCATCAACAGCAGCCTCGTTCCACAGCTTGCCTCCAGCTTTCTGTTCAATGGCACCTTTAGAAGCTGTGACAGCTTTCACGTTGGTCAGGGTCGTACCAGCAGTTTCCGTTACGTTCAAACCTGCGCTGACAATGTCGGAGTTGGAAATAGCGCCAGCAGAACCGTTCGTGGCACTCATGCTTACAGAGCTATTATCGCCAATAGCCTGAACCGCACCGTTATTGGTGATGCCATTATTGGTTGCGGTCATGGACACGGAACCAGCATTAGCCGTAACAGCGTCGTTGGTGATGCTGGTTCCGGCGGTCAGGGTAATGTCGCCGCTTGTACTGCTAACGACGAGGCTGCTATTGCTGTTGTCAATGGCCGTGCCAGCATTCATGGTGATACCCGTGCCTGCAGTAACGTTGGCATCGTTCTGGATATCCGCACTTGTGGAGGTCATTTCGACAGTGGTTCCAGCTTGAACGGTGTTTTTATTCCAAATTTTGCTGACCGCATCCTGATCAACTTTACCGTTCGTTGCCTTTACGGTAGAATCATTGGTCAGGGTTGTTTTGGCGTTTTGGATAACGTTGGTTCCCGCAGAAACAGCACCGGTATTTTCGATACTGCCGTTCCCTTTGGTCGCCGTATCCATGGAGATGGAGCCGGTGGTAGCGGTTACGATATCGTTGGTGATGTTTGTGCCCGCGGTCAGGGTAATGTCGCCAGTAGAACTGCTGACGGTAACATTCCCACCATTGTTATTATCAATAGCTGCACCGGCATTCATGGTGATGCCACTGGCTGCAGTAACGTTGGCATCGTTCTGGATGCCCGCACTGGTGGAAGTCATGCCGATGGTGGTTCCAGCGTCAACTGTACCTACGTTGTGGATTGCACCTGACGAGTCTTGCGTAATTGCCCCTGTTGTTGCCTTAATAGTCGAATTATTGGTAATGCTGGTAACAGCATCCTGATCAATACCAGTGGCTTGGACAGCGCCCGTATTGGTCAGGGTGGTATGTGCATCCTGGGTAAGGGTTGTACCGGCCGTGACGGTAGTATCATTTTGGATTTCCGCACCGGTAGAGGTCATCTTAACGGTGGTTCCAGCGCTGACAGCTTTCTCGTTCCACAGCTTGCCTCCAGCTTTCTGTTCAATGGCACCAGCAGTTGCCGTAACAGCACCTGTGTTGGTCAGGGTGGTTTTTGCATTCTGGGTAATGTTCGTCCCTGCGGTCACAGCACCGGTATTTTCGATGCTGCCAGTACCGTTGGTTGCCGTATCCATAGATACAGCGCCGCCTGCATTAACAATATCATTTTTGATGTCTGTACCGGCAGTCAGACTGATGCCGCCGCTGGTGCTGCTGACGGTGAGGTTGCTATTGCTGTTGTCAATGGCAGTGGAAGCCCCCATAGTAATGCCCGTGCCTGCAGTAACGTTAGCATCGTTCTGGATATCTGCACCCGTCGAGGTCATGTCGATGGTGGTTCCAGCTTGAACGGCTACCTTGTTCCACAGCTTGCCACCAGCATCTTGATCAATAGCGCCTTTAGAAGCCGTGACGGCGCCTGTATTGGTCAGGGTGGTACCAGCAGTTTCCGTTACGTCCTTGCCTGCGCTGACAATGCCGGAGTTGGAGATGGCACCGCTAACATTATTGGTGGCGGTCATGCTTATAGAGCTGGAATCACCAATAGCCTTAACATCGCCATTATTGGTGATACCTGCATTGGTTGCAGTCATGGAAACGGAGCCAGCATTACCCATAACGGCAGCATTAGAGATAGATGTGCCGGCGGTCATGGTAACGCTTGTACCAGCGCTGACGGCTTCGGAGTTGGAGATGGCGCCAGCAGAACCGTTCGTGGCGCTCATGCTTACAGAGCTATTATCGCCAATAGCCTGAACTGCACCGTTATTGGTGATGCCATTATTGGTTGCGGTCATGGACACGGAACCAGCATTAGCCGTAACAGCGTCGTTGGTGATGCTGGTTCCGGCGGTCAGGGTAATGTCGCCGCTTGTACTGCTAACGACGAGGCTGCTATTGCTGTTGTCAATGGCTGTGTCAGCAGTCATGGTAATGCCATTGCCTGCTGTAACATTTGCATTGTTTGTAATAGCGCCAGCAGAACTATCCTTAGCAGTCAGGTTTACTGTGCTGGAAGTACCAAGAGCCTGAAGAGCACCATTATTGGTAATATTGCCCTTATTGGCAGTCATGGACACAGAGCCAGCAGATGCCGTAACAGCATCGTTGGTGATGCTGGTGCCTGCGGTTAGGCTGATGCCGCCCTTTGCACTGCTGACAAGAAGACTATTATTGCTGTTGTCAATGGTCGTGCCAGCAGTCATGGTAATGCCATTACCTGCCGTAACGTTGGCATCATTTTGGATGGCGCCAGCAGAAGTGTTCGTGGCACTCATGCTTACAGAGCTGGATTCACCTGTTGCCGTAACAGCGCCAGTATTGGTGATGCCGTTATTCGTTGCCGTCATGGCAATGGCGCCGCCAGTAGCCTCAACGGTAGAACCGTTGGAAATGCTGTTGCCTGCTTCCATGGTGATGCCAGTGGCAGCTTTGACGGCTGCGCTGTTGGTCAGGGTGGTTTTGGCTTTTTCCGTTAAAGTCCCGCCTGCCGTCACAGCGCCGGTATTTTCGATAGTGGTGCCGTTGTTTGTTACCGTATCCATAGATACAGCGCCACCTGCATTAACAATATCATTTTTGATATTTGTTCCGGCGGTCAGACTGATGCCGCCGCTTTTGCTGCTGACGGTAATCGGACTGTCATTGCTGTTATCAATAGCCGTCTTGGCAGACATGGTGATAGTACCTGTGCCTGCAGTAACGTTGGCATCATTCTGGATATCTGCATCGGTGGAAGTCATATCGATGGTGGTGCCAGCTTGAACGGTGTTTTTATTCCAGATTTTGCCGACCGCATCCTGGTCAACTTTACCGTTCTTTGCCTCGAGGGTGGAATTATTGGTCAGGGAAGTTTTTGCGTTTTGGGTAATGTTCGTCCCTGCATAAACAGCACCGGTGTTTGTAATGGTAGTGCCGTTATCGCTGTTTGCCGTATCCATGGTGATAGAGCCGGCGTTGGCGGTAACCGTATCATTGGTGAGGTACGTGCCAGCGGTGAGGCTGATGTCGCCCGTTGTACTGCTGACGGTAATATCACCTTCTGTGCTATTGTCAAGGGAAGTTCCAGCGGTCATGGTAATACCGTTGCCCGCGGTGACATTATTTTTGTTGAGGATATAGCCGTTAGAAGTGTTCTCCGCCGTCATAACTATGGAGCCCGTACCGGCTTCTACAGTGGAGTCGTTCCGAACACCATTGCCGCTGGAGGTCATTTCTATGCCGACTCCAGCGCTGACAGCAGCTTTATTCCACAGCATGCTTCCAGCTTCCTGATCAAGGGAACCAGCTGTTGCCGTGACGGCACCTGTATTCTGCAGGACGGTACCGGCAGTTTCCGTTACGTCCTTGCCTGCTTTGACAATGTCCGCGTTAGAGATAGAACCATTATCAGTATTTTTGGCGGTCATGCTTACAGAACTGGACTCACCTTTTGCTTCTACAGCGCCGCTGTTTTCGATGCTCGCCTTCGTTGCAGTCATGGACACAGAACCGGCATTAGCCGTGACAGCAGCATTTTTGATTTTTGTGCCTGCCTCTATGGTAACGCTTGAACCTGCGCTGACGGCATCTTTGTTTTCAATAGCACCGCTCGTTTCGTTCGTGGCACTCATAGTTACAGAACTGGAAGCACCTTTTGCCGTAACAGCGCCAGTATTGGTGATGCCGTTATTCGTTGCCGTCATGCCGATAGAGCCGCCAGTAGCCTCAACGGTAGAACCGTTGGAAATGCTGTTGCCTGCTTCCATGGTAATGCCGGTAGCTGCTTTGACGGCTGCGCTGTTGGTCAGGGTGGTTTTGGCTTTTTCCGTTAACGTTGTTCCTGCGGTCACAGCGCCGGTATTTTCGATACTGCCACTTCCATTGCTTGTATCCATGGAGATGGCACCGTTGGTAGCGGTTACGGCATCGTTGATGATGCTGGTGCCAGCGGTCAGGGTAATGTTGCCACCAGAACTGCTGATCGTTATATCGCCGCCTGTGCTGTTATCAATAGCCGTGCCGGCATTCATGGTGATGGCACTGGCTGCACTGACGTTGGCATTGTTGGTGATGGTGCCCGTAGAATTCATGGACACGGACCCGCCAGCGGTAACGGCTTCATTATTAGTGATAGAATTGGCAGCGGAAAGGATAATGTCCCCGGTGGTGGATAGGGTGACGGTTGTGTTATTTTCTCCTAAAGTAACACTGCCCCCGGCCAGGGTTACGTTGCTGGCGCTAATAGTACCCAAAACAGAAATGGTAGTAGAAGAACCACTCAGAGGAACGGTGCCGCTGGTCAGAGTGCTTACATCAGCGGAATCGTTCGTTGTGAAATTAGTTTTCAGGGTTCCATATTCAGCATCTGTAGGCGCAATAACATACAGGGATCCGGCGTTAATGGCGCCGTTAGCGCCCACGGCCATGCCGTTAGGGCTCAGGAAGAACAGGTTGCCGCCATTCTGGCCACCTAGACCACCTTGGATAGCGTTGACTGTACCGTTGATGCTGATTTGAGCGTCAACGAAGTTCAACAGATTGGCAACGTCTGCACCTTCTTGGGTTGTTCTAAAATACAGATTGGCGATATCGTTTTCACCCAGGGAAAATTGAGAAAATTGGTTGATGGCGTTACTGCCCTTGATCTGCTGGGCGTAGATGTTAAACGTATTGTCAGCGCCTGCTTCATACGTGTGTCCACCGCCGCTGCCATCTGTAATGGTAGATACTGCTTCTACGTCCTTAACCCCCGTGAAAAATCCTGCGGTGGCTATGGACAGTAAGACCTGCAGCGCCAGGCGGCCTGTGGACCGTTGCTGACTGCTGTGGTGTTTGTTATGCTTTTTACTGCTCATATTCAGGCCTCCTTAAAAAGCGCTGTTGAAGGAAAAGTGAATCCGGGTCCGGCTTTGGTTCTCGCTGTTGATGGTGCGGATCAGGGGGAAAGCCAGGGCGGTATTCAGGGACATATGGGGGTTGATTTCCCATTTGATGCCTGCGCCGGCGCCCATGAGGTTCCGGTCGCCGTAAGCGCTGTCGCCCCAGATGTGGCCGCCGTCCAGGAAGACGTAGCCTTTGACTTTCCGTTTCGTATCCATGGGCATGGTGTATTCCACGCTGCCGGAGAAGCCGCTGTCGCCGGCGATGAGGCTTTCTTTGTAGCCTCGGACACTGTACATACCGCCCAGGTAGTACATTTCGGCGGAGGGCAGGTACTGGGTGCTGGAAACCTGGCCGTCCAGGCGTACCAGCCATTCCTGGCCGTGTTTGATATGACGCTGGTACAGACCGTTAAATTCGAAAATGCCGAAATCGCGGGTCTTGTTATAGAGGTTTTCGTACCGGCCGAAGCGGTAGCCGTACTTCTGGTACATTACGTAGGAGGTACCGTAGTTCAGCTGGTCGTAATAGCCCATCACGGTATCCAGAGTATCGTTGGCCCAGCGGATCCGGTTGCGGTAGTTGGTACCCAGATCGGTTTGGGACCGCTGGTGACCGTATTCCAGGCCCCATTCGGATTTGTAGTTTTCGGTGGTTTCGATGGGGTTTACCAGGAAGCCGGTGAACAAATAGGAGTGGCCTTTGACGCCCAGGGCTTCAAAGGGGCCGTCGGTAATGTGCACGCTGTTGGTGGTGTAGCTGACCCCGGCCCGGGTGCCCCGGGTATTGACGGGGGTATTGTAGCTGGCGGCCACGGCTTTGGTGCCCTGGGAACGGAGTGTGCTGATAAAGAGGTGGTCCCGGTTGCCCAGCAGGTTCCGATCCTGCCAGTACATGCCGACCCGGTATTCGCCGCTGGTTTTGTTGCCGGCGTCATCGACAAAGACTCCGGTGACCTGGTCCTGGGGCTCCCGGACGGCGATGACGTAGTCGGTGGTGCCGGGCTCTTTGCCGGCCTTGAGGATGATGTGGAGCTGGGCGTCGTTGGTGGCGTTAAAGCGGAGGATATCTTTGTTCAGCTGGTTCATATTCTGGATTTCCCCAGGCTGGATATGCAGCCGATCCCGAATATAGCCTTTCCTGGTGGTTTTGCGCCCGGAAAATTCCAGTTCTCCGTTTTTGCCTTCATACAGGTCGATTTTCACATGGCCCTGGTGTATGGTCTGGGGGGCCAGGTAGGCTCTGCAGGTCATATACCCTTTTTCCTGGTAGAGTTTGTTGATTTTGCCTACCAGGGCGTACAGGTCATTGATGCTGATTTCTTTGCCTTTGTACTCCTGTATAATGGTCTGGAGCTCTTCAGGCTTCAGGACCTGGGAGGCTGGGATTTCTACTTCAGACAGCACGAAACGGACAGCGTCTGCTTCTCTTTTTTCGGAAGCTGCTGTCCCTTCTACGGTATTCTTTTCCCAGCCCTCTTGTATCTTGCGGGCTATGTTCTGGCGTTCCAGGTATTCTCTGGTGCGATTGAGCTGTGCCCCGGAATCGGTATTCCCCGCCGGCCTTGCGGCGTCGTTGGCTGCCGCCTGGGCCAGTGGGATCGGTATGCTGCTCCCCAGAGCTAGTGCAAGCAGCAAACGGGTAAGAAGCAACTTATCTTTCATAAGAATCTCCCCTTCTCCACTAAACTTTCCTCTTTTCTTCCATCTGGTGTTCCTCGTTAGTTAGGTGAATAGGAATTTTTCTGAATATTCAGTTTACGTTTTTGTGCATAACTAAGTATTCCCGTCATTTCCTATATATAATTTTATTTAACTATCATTGATAGTTAACTTTTATAAACAGTATAGCATTTAAAAAATAAAAAACAATTATACGAAAGTATACTCTTTTGCAGTTTTGTACCAGTTATTTTTGACAGTATTGTCAAAAATAACTGGTGTGTAGGAAAAACTATGTAGTAAAATCGGGTTGGTGCGGTCAGCGAACCTGAAGTGTGCTGGTGCCGGGAATCCCCGCTCAGTCAGCCACTAAAGTGGCTGACAGCTCCCCCCAGCGGTTCGCGGCTCGCTGCGCAGCTGCGTCCTACGGACTTGCTTTGCAGGCCGCTATCGCATGGGCCTTATTGACCAAACAGCCTCTGGGATATTTTGGGGGATGTTTGGATGCGGCCGCATAAAGGTAGGAGCCTTTAAATGGTCGTGCGGTCCACGGGAATGAGAGGTGACCGGGCCCGAAAAGCGGGCAGGAACATATGCCCCTATTGGCACCTGCGGTGCCATTTTCCCCCCAAAGGGGAAACGCTTGTCCCCTTTTGGTGCTAGTGCGGCGAGAATGGTAGCTCAACGAGGTCAAAGTTTCCAACGTAATTACTTTTTGCTGCAGAAAACTCTGTACCGGATTTTTGGTCGATATTCTCAACGGGTGTAGTGCAGGTATCCTACTTTTGAACCCCATCCCGGCCACGCTCTTGCCCTTGAATAGCGTGACCACCCTTCCCCTTTTCCTGTTCGCATAGCGCAGGACCTCTCCGGGTCCACGCTTTTTATTTTTTTGCGTGGACCCACCTCCCCTTTGGGGCGCATTCGCCAAGGTTTTCAAGTACTGACAAAGTCAGCATTGAAAGCCCTTGGATGCGCCTGCCAATGAGGAGGCTTTAAGTGGAAGGCAGACGCGGCGCTAGCGCCGCGAAAGACCGTGTAAACTTCCTCCGTCAGCCCCCTTTCCACCACCCGGTGGGCGGTTCCCCTTCCCCGTAAACGTGGAAGGTAATGGCTGACACCTACCACAGCGGTTCGCCGTGTTCCATTCGCCATCGCCTTACAGGCTTGGCTCCTGGACGGCTATCGCATGGGCCTTATTAACCAAACATCCTCTGGGATATTTTGGGGGATGTTTGGATGCGGCCGCAACGCTTGTGGCAGGCTTTCTTCCCCACTACTGGTCATCTTTATGTCAGCACTTTAGATTTTACTTGGCCAGTGGTGGACTGGTAAGCTTCCTTCAAGCGTGAAGGAAGTGTCGCCATGGGCGACGATAGAAGTTTATTCACATATAGCGGCCCTTGGCCGCAAAAGGAGCACTCTCCGTCTTATAACCCTCAACATTTATGGGGAGGGTGTCGCACAACGTGCGACGGGAAGGGCGGGCGCCACCTGCGCCCGCCCGCGCGCGAGGTCAGTTTCTAGAGAAAATTCACAATTATAATATACATTATCCTGCTTAACTACCCCCACATTGTTCTCAAAAATAAATGACTTTAGAAACGTGGTAGTGCAGGTTTGTTGACTTCCTTCAAGAGTGAAAGAGGTGGCGCCGGGAGGCGGCGATGAAAGTTCCAATAATATTGAAATAGCAATATAATTATATTTTTTAGCATAAAATATGACTTTAAACTTCCTCCGTCAGCCTTTGGCTGACACCTACCACAGTGGTTCGCTGCTAGCCAGTCATTTTCGCCCTACGGGATCAATTCCTGGGCAGCTATCACATGGGTCGCGTGTACCAAACAGCTTCTGGAATACCTGTAACGCTGTTTGGACGCGACCGCAACGCTTGCAGAAGGCTTTCAGGCCACTACTGGTCAATTGTTAATCGTTACTATAGCGTCACCACTACATTCACTATCAAAAACACTTACAGAACCGGCCAGCACGTCCTCTGCCCTCCCCGCCTACCAGGAAGGGGAGGGACGGGCCATACCATGCATTCAAGGGCCCGGGTGGGGAAGGTTCCTTTTGCGGCGCTGGCGCCGCCCATATATTCTAAAAAAACACCGCTCCCCCATTCTCCCCCCTCTCCCCTACAAAAAAAATCACCTGCTCCAAGGGAACAGGTGATTTTTATCCATATTTCGTTCTAGCGGCGCTGCTTTCCGTACATCTTTATTTTGCTTTTTCAAAATAGGCGGCGACTTTTTTCAAGTCTTCTATAATGGGCAGGTGCTGGGGGCAGACTTTTTCGCACTGGCCGCAGGCGACACAGTCGCTGGCCTTGCCGAAGGTTTTGGTGAGGCGGTCGTAATATTCGCCGTGGGGGGTCCAGGTTTTGCTGGTGACTTCTTGTTTATCGGCGTTGTACAGGGAGAAGTATTTGGGGATGGCGATGTGTTTGGGGCAGCCGGGGGCGCAATAGGAGCAGCCGGTGCAGGGGATTTCGATGCTGGCGTTGATGGTCTTGACGGCTTCTTTCACGATGGCCAGTTCTTCCTGGGTCAGGGGCTGGAAGTTTTCCATATAGCCGGTGTTGTCCAGGAGCTGTTCCATATTGCTCATGCCGCTGAGGACGATTTTGACGTTGGGCAGGGAGGCTGCAAAGCGGACGGCCCAGGAGGGTACGGACATATCGGGGTGGTAGGCTTTGAAGGCTTCAGTGACTTTATCAGGGACGTTGGCCAGGGTGCCGCCTTTGACGGGTTCCATGACGATCACGGGTTTGCCGTGTTTGACGGCGACTTCATAGCATTTCCGGGACTGGACGCCTTCGCTGTCCCAATCCAGGTAGTTCAGCTGGAGCTGGACGAATTCCATTTCGGGGTGGGCGGTGAGGACTTTGTCCAGGACGTCGGCGTTGTCGTGGAAGGAGAAGCCCATGTGTTTCACCAGGCCCTGGCGTTTCTTTTCGGCCAGCCAGTTGAAGCAGTCCAGTTTGGTATAGATTTCGTAATGGTCCACGCCCATGTCGTGGAGCAGGTAGTAATCAAAGTAGCCGGCGCCGGTTTTCCGCAGTTGTTCCTGGAAGACTTTGTCCCGGTCTTCTTTGGTTTTTATAAAGCCGGCATGGAGCTTGGTGGCCAGGGTGAAGCTTTCCCGGGGGTAGCGGTTCACCAGGACTTCTTTGGCGGCTTCTTCGCTTTTGAAGTTGCAATACATCCAGGCCGTGTCGTAGTATGTAAAGCCTCGTTCCATAAATACATCCACCATTTTTTTGGTGGTTTCCAGGTCGATGCTGCCGGCATCGTTGGGATCGAGCAGCGGCAGGCGCATAAGGCCAAAGCCGAGTTTTTTCTTGCTGGTAAAGATGTCTTCCATAGTTATTTCTCCCCTTTTACGGCCTTGAGCAGGAACACCAGGTTCTGCCCCAGGTTTTTCATATTGGCCATGCCTTCGGCGTCCTGGCGGACGTCGCCGGGCAGTTGGCCGTAAACCATATTCCAGTAGGTGGAGCCTACTACAAACATTTCGTGATTCAGGAAAAAGTGGTTCATGGTATCCACGGCTTCCAGGGCGCCGCCCCGCCGGGCTGCTGCCACTGAGGCGCCGATTTTATGGGTCATGAGGCCGGGGTTCATGTCGGCCACTACGGCGCTGCGCTCCAGAAAGGCCTGCATATTGGCGCTGACGTTGGCGGAGTACACGGGGGAGCCCAGGACGAGGGCGTCTGCCTGGGTGACTTTGGCGAAGATTTCCTGGAACTGGTCGTGATGGTGCACGCAGTTCCGTTTGCCGCCACAGGCCCAGCAGGCTTTGCAGGGTTCGATGATGGTGCCGCCGAATTGGATCAGTTCGGTCTCCAGGCCGGCTGCCCGGCACTCCTCCAGTACTGTATTCAGCAAAATCGCTGTGTTGCCGTCTCTCCGGGCGCTGCCATTGATTGCGATTACTTTCATTGTAATACTCCCCTTTCTGTGTTCTGCTGCGATTGCCTGCCTTGGCACGGGCCGGGCAGGTGTTGTGGGTGTGCGGTCAACAAGGGTCTTGCAAAAGACCGCGTTACTTCTATTTTACATGGTTGAAAAGAGAAAGAAAATAGGGTGGAGGGAAAAATGGTAGGCTTTTTTGGGTCGTGCGGTCGGCGAACCTGAAGTGATGTGGTGCCGGGAATCCTGGTTTTGAACTCCATCCGCCGGTGATTCCACCGGCACCTTCCTCTTCTCCTGTTCGCATAGCGAACAGGTAAGTGGAAGGCAATGCGGCGCTAGCGCCGCGAAAACCGAGTTAAACTTCCTCCGTCAGCCTTCGGCTGACACCTCCTTCACTTTTGAAGGCGGCTTCCAAGCTACTACTGGTCAATTGTTAATCGTTACCATAGACGTTATCACTACATTCACTATCAAAAACACCTGCAGAACCGGTCAGCACGTCCTCTGCCCTCCCCGCCTACCAGGAAGGGGAGGGACGGGCCATACCATGCATTCAAGGGCCCGGGGTGGGGAAGGCTCCTTCTGCGGCGCTGGCGCCGCTATAGCAGAACAGGTCCTGACCTTATTTGGGGGCAGGACCTGTTCTGCCTTATATTCTATCTTGATTCCTCAACAACTTGAAGCCTGTTTTTAGGCTTCAAGTTGTTGGACGTTATCCCCTTCCACCATTGCCGCAGCTTATAGTGATTCGATTTCCCCTGACCGCACGCAAAAGTGGTCCTCTTTTGCCAATTTAACTGTGAGAGTGCTCCTTCTGCGGCCAAGGGCCGCCTATTTATTCTCAAAAACACTTCTCCAATTTTTACAAAAAACTGGAGTACGTTCTCTGCTTCCGTTATTACTGCTGCTTATCTTGATTTCATTCCCTCGTCTGCTTTCAAAAGTGGTCCACTTCTGCCAATTTAGCTGTGGAGGTTCCTTCCGCTTCCTGCCGCAGCTGCTCTCCTCCATTCTCCTTTTCTTTCCAACATACAAAAGACATACTGCTCAGTTCCTGTTTCTGGGCAGTATGTCTTTTCCATTCTCTTTTTCTAGAAATATCTTCTGTCGTTGTCTGCGGGGCGGAGGTTATTGCGGGGCTGGCCAAAGGCGGCGGGTCTGCGGGCTTTGAGGGCTCTCAGGGTTTCGGCGTCTTTCAAAAAGTGGGCCAGGTTCTGGCCGAGTTTTTTCAGGTTTCCCATGCCTTCTACGTCCATTCTGACGTCGCCGGGCAGTTGTCCATAGACGACGTTCCAATGGGCGGAGCCTACGATATACATTTCGTGGTCCAGGAAGAAGTGGTTCATGATGTCGATGGTCTGGAGGGCGCCGCCTCGTCTGGCGGCGGCTACGGCGGCTCCGATTTTATGGTTGAACAGGCCGGGGTTCATATCGGCTACCATGGCGGAGCGTTCCAAAAAGGCCTGCATGTTGGCGCTGACGTTGGCGGCGTAGGCGGGGGATCCCAGCAGGATGCCGTCGGCTTTGGTCATTTTGGTGAATACGTCCTGGAACTGGTCGTGGTGGTGGACGCAGTTGCCTTTGCCTCCGCAGGCCCAGCAGGCTTTGCAGGGTTCGATGATGCTGCCTCCGAATTGGATCAGTTCGGTGTCGATGCCGGCTTTCCGGCATTCTTCCAGTACGGTGTTTAGTAATATGGCTGTGTTGCCATCTCGTCTTGCGCTCCCATTAATTGCTAACACTTTCATTTTCCCCATCCCCTTTATCTGTGTGGTCACAGCCTATCGGCACCTGTTAGCTATGCAGATAGTATGGTGATTTCTTTTTTGTTGTAAAGAACTAATAACTTCTATTGCTTGATAGTTTATTTTATTCTACATGAGATGAAAAATTCCTGTTTTTTTCTTAAAAACATTTTAAATTTTTTTGGAAAAAATTATTTATACAAAGGGTTCTCTTTACGCTGCAAAAAAGGGGGGTGTGAAAAAATGAAACTTCTATCGTCGTTCGTTCCTTATTGCCTTCAACATTTGAGAGTCGCATCCGGTCGTCCAGTGCAATGTAATAATGGAGGACCGGCTAATGCGACCTCTGTGATAGCATTCCAAGAAGCAAGCTCGTAGAGCGAAGCTGATTGGTACAATGCGAACCACTATGGGGAAGGTGCCGCACAATGTGCGGCGGAAAGGGGCGGCGACACTTCCTGAGCGGTTCGCCGTACTCCAGTCAGTTTCGCCCACAGGGCTCACTTCCTGGACGGCTATCGCATGGGCCTTATTAACCAAACAGCCTCTTGCAGAATTTGTTGGGCTGTTTGGATGCGGCCGCAATGCTTGCAGGAAGCGGTCCAGACCTCTACTGGTCAAGTGACAGAGAAGGGTAGTGCTAGTATTTACATACCGTAATTCCATCTCAAAACCCGTTTAGCACACGACCAATATGGGCCTAAGACCGGCCCCTGAGCGGTTCGCTGCTAGCCAGTCATTTTCGCCTTACAGGCTCAATTCCTGGGCAGCTATCGCATGGGCCTTATTGACCAAACAGCCATTTGCAGAATTTGTCGGGCTGTTTGGATGCGGCCGCAAAGCGTTGGAGGGGCTGTCAGTCCGCAGGACAGACTGAGGAAGTTTATTAGGATAAGGTTATAAAAAAATGGCTTGCGAACTCAGATTCGTTCGTAAGCCATTTCTTCACACTCCCTTCTGCTTCCGTATTTTGTTTTGTCTTAGTTTTGGAATTTATCCGCCAGTACTTTTTTGGAATCGTGGATGGATTTTTTGATGGCGGTGGTATTGATGGTATTGGGTTCGTCTTCGTCTTGGCTTTTCAGCACCAGCTGGACTTTGCACATGCTGTAGAGGAGTCCTACCAGGAGGACGGTGTTCTCCACCAGCAGTTTTTGGTCTGGGGTGTACTGCTGCCAGTTGGTTTTTCTCTGGTCCCGGATCAGGTGGGAAAGCTGCTTCAGATGGGTGGCATAGATGGTTTGAACTTTCTTCAGCTGGGTATGGTATTTTTTTGCGGTGCTTTCCAGGTCGCTTAGGTAGCTTTCTGCGGAGTCTATTTTCCACAGGATATCATCCAGTTGTTCCTCGATTTCATCGGCTTTTTTGGTCATGCTGTCGCCGGTCAGGCTGACCACAAAGCCGCCTACCAATAGGCCCACTCCCAAGGTGCCGGCTCCCAGCAGAGCGCTGCCCAGGGCTATGCCTCCGCCGCCTGCGGCCAGGGCTCCTCCGCCTAGTGCGGCCAGGGTAGCGTTGGTGGCAGCGGCGCCGCTCAAGGAGGCGATGGCGGTCCCGGTGGAAGCGGTACCCAGGGCGGCAACGGCGGCGGTGGTGGCTCCTGCAGCGGCAAGTCCTCCGGCTGCGCCCAGACCTGCTCCGCCCAGCCCGCTCAGGAGCACTTCTGCGCCTACGGATACGTCCTGCAGTTTCTGCTGGCTCACGTTGGGCAGCTTTACGTTGTTTCTTTCGTAGGGTGCAAAGGTGGGTTTGTTTTTGATTTTGGCAAAGAGCTGGGAAAATTCTTCAAAGCTGCGGAGGATTTCCAGCTCCCGCTCCCCCAGTTGGTCCATGGCCTGGACGGCTGCGCTCTGGGCGTCTTCTAGTTCAAACTTGGCGTCCTGGTACTGGGTTTTGGCTTCTTCCACCCGTTCGTTGGCTTCTTTCATCTTGGAGACGCCTTCAGCAGCGCTTTTCACCCCGGCGGCTCCGGCCAGCAGGGCAGCGGCGCCTAATAAAAATGGCAATGGCATTTTACTTCCCCCTTAGTTTTTTCAGTTCCCTGCAGCTTTCGTAATTGCGCTGCAAGTAGTCTTCGTAGCTCATGAGATCCTTGAAAAATACCTGGTAGCAGGCGTCCACCCGGCACAGCAGGGGTCTTTGTTCGTAGATGGAGCACAGGTTTCCTTTAAGATAGCGGCAGACGCCGCTGCCGTCGTGGAGGGCTTTGTACAGCTCCGAGCGGTGGAGATTCCGGCAGCACTGGCCGCATTGGTCACACTGGAACATGGTACGCTTCCTTTCAAAAGGCTCGAATGGTCAGGGTTACCTGGCCGACGTTTTTGCCCAGGCTCAGGTACTCGCCCTGGCCGATGCTCAGGCAGCCATTGAAGGCCCAATCTACCTGGGGCACTTTGTCCCAATGGTAGAACTGGGCAAAGGCTTGGGGGCTGTCCCCGCTGCCCAGGCCGGACTGCTGCAGTTTCACGGGGCTGCCGGGCAGGAGGACGATTTGGGAAACGGTATCGCCCTGAAACTGCACCACCAGCTTTTGGGGTGCGTAATACCAGCCGTCCTGGGGATAGACGGGCAGCAGGTGGCCGGATTTGTCAGGCTGGCCCAGGGTGCGGGCTACCTGCTCCACGCTCATGCCCAGGTGGAGGCCTGCGGCGGATTCGTAATAGGGCAGCTGGGGCAGGCGGTGCAGGGTCTGCTGGCCGTTCAGGGTGAGATAATCCTGGTTGTTGCCCAATAGCTGCCAGTTGAAATACAGGGACCGGAGGCCGATGCTTTCCAGGATTTCGATTCGGCCGCTGGCCAGGGCTCTGCCTCCGGTAAAGTCCCAGCCGCTCTCCACCTGGCAGCCGTTGATGGTGCCGCCTTTGATGTCCAGGACCAGGTTCCCGTTGGCATCGTACCAGGGGCCTTCCATAGCCTGAAGCAACACCGCCACGGTTTCCGGGGTCTGTTTGGTCAGGGCCTGGGCTTTTGGTGCCGGGGCCTGACCCCAGAGCAGCAGGGCCGCCAACAGGGCTGCCAGGGCTGTTTTTTTCTTCATAGGACTCCCCTCCTCACTTAAATTCCAGGACTGCGTCCTTGTCTTCCATAAAGCTGTCGAAGGTGCCCTGGTACGGCAGGGCAAGGCCCAGGGCCGCATACTGGCTGCGGAGGGCCTGGTTCAGGGCCTCAGGGGTGGTCGCCTGCTGCAGCAGGGCCGCCAACTCCTGGTACCGGGCGGTTTCCTGGCGGAACCGATCATAATCCAGCCGCTCCAACTGGGCCAGGTAGTGTTTCAGGCTGGCATTGATACGCCGGTAGGCGTCCAGCTGTTTCTGGAGGGGGGAGGCAATGCCCAGGCGCAGGGCGGCTTCTTTCACCACCAGCCAGGCCAGCCGGACCCAGGCTATCAGGTTCAGGCGCAAGATGAACAGGACCCAGTTGCCGCCGGATTTAATCAGGGCATCTGCTCCGTCCAGCAGGCAGAGGGCGGCGTGGCCCAAAAGCAGCATGAGCCGCAGGTCCTTGTGGCTGTCGTCGGGAACACATTCCGACCAGGGCACGCCTTTGCCAAAGTGGCGGCGCAGGACCCAGAGCAGCCGGATGGACAGGTCGCACAGAGCCACGGGTATGGCCAGGGTCAGGCCAAAGCGGGCGTCGTAGCCTTCCTGGAACACTTTGGTAGCCACGGTAGCCACAGTATTCCGGTACTGGCCTACGGGCAGGCTGCCAAAGTCGCACAGCTGGAAAAATTCGTAGAAGGGTATCACCAGGCCGCTGCCCCGTTTGGCTGCGCCGGAGCTCCCGGCTACGTCGGACATCAGGTGACCGAACCAGTTGGCGGTGCCGCAGAACAGTTTGGCAAGGAGGCTGCCGCCCTGGAGTTCGCCGGACTCGCTGCGCAGGGTAATCAGCCGGCCTTCTGACAAAAAGGTGGAGGTGCCGGTAAACTGGTCCAGTAGGGAAAAGAACAGACCTGCCAGGTCCGGGGCGTGGGCCAGGGATTTCATGTGGTGGTTTTTGGCCGCCATGGAGGAGAGGCCTGGCACTTTTTGGGCGTAGGGCTGGTCGTAATTCACCGGGAAGGTCCGCTCCAGAAAGCCGATGGCGCTGGCCACGCTGTGCTCTTTCCCCTGCCGGGGCGACCAGCCGCACAGATCGGCAAAGCCCATGACCGCCTTGTCCACCTGGGCGTCCGTCCAGGGCAGCAGGGCGCTGTCCGCCGGCGAACCCACAAGGAAAATATCCACCAGCCCCGCCAGGACGCCGCAGGCTGCTGCGGCAATATAGTCCGTGGTGTCGCAGCTATCCTCTGCAAAATACGACGTGCTGTCCCCCTCCGCCCCATCAGGTTGGAGGGGGACCTGGCCGGTAAAGCGCTGATAGAAATGGGTCATGGCGGTCTGCTCCTTGTTAGTGTTGTTGGTATATGGTTATTGTAGCAAATTTCTGTAAATTGAGGAAGAGGGGAGTCAGCGGGGTGTATACGTGGTTCAGCCCTACGGGCATCCTGGTTTTGAACCCCATCCGCCTTCCTGGCGTCAGGCACCTTCACTTGTCATTTAGCCGTTAAGCGATTGGTTAAGCGTATTAAAAGGGGGGTGAAGAGGAATAAGGGACAATAGATGAGTGGAAAAAGGTACTGGCCTACACTTTTCTGCGAAAAGTGTGCGGTGCTTTTTTAGAATATATGGACCCTCCGGGAATCCTGGATTTGAACTCCATCTGCCTTCCTGGCGTCAGGCACCTTCCTCTTCTCCTGTTCGCATAGCGAACAGGTAAGCGGAAGGCAGTAGCGGCGCTAGCGCCGCAAATAAGCTTGATTAAACTTCTATCGTCGCCTATGGCGACACTTCCTTCACCCTTGAAGGAAGCTTCCATACCACCACTGGTCAATTTTTAATCGTTACTATAGCGTCACCACTACATTCACTATCAAAAACACCTACAGAACCGACCAGCACGTTCCCATGCCCTCCCCGCCTACCAGGAAGGGGAGGGACGGGCCATACCAAAAATCCACGGGCCCTGGGTGGGGAAGGTTCCTTCTGCGGCCAAGGGCCGCTTGTATATTCTAAAAAAGCACCGCACAGTTTCGTAGAAACTGTAGCACGTTCTACTTTTTCTTCAACGCCTACTGCAATACCCTTGCTTATCCCCCATTATCACAAAAACTATTCCCATTTGCCAATTTAACCGTGAAAGGTCCTCTCGTCTTTCTTCTCTATAAACGAAGTACCGGGCGCTTCTTTTAGGGAAGCGTCCGGTACTTCAATGAGCTGCACAACTTGACTTGGGGTTGGATAGGCTGCTATAGGGTTTCACCGTGCAAATGCGCTGGGGTTAGTGCTGCTCAGTTGCTGCTATAGGCTGGTGCTATTGTCTTTGGGCCAAGAGCTGGGCAATCTGGGCCTTCATTTGGTCGATTTCGGCCTGCTGCTGGTTCAGCTTGGCTTCCTGGGCGGCTCTGGCTTTCTTCACTTGGTCCAGTTCGGCCTGGAGCTGAAGGATTTTCTTGGCGGCGGCTTTTCTGCTATAGTTTACGGCGTTGCCGGTTTTGCCCAGTTTGAAGGTGACGCCTACGTTGACCATGTTGTTGTCGTTGCCCATAGTGGTGCCCAGGCTGAAGATGGTGGATTCGTTGGGATGGTAATAGGCACCGACTGCAATGGCGTTGGCCGACCGGTAGTTGCCGTAGCCCATGGAAAAGTCCCATTTGTTATCCGGATCGAAGTCCGTTGGATGCAGGGCGGCCAAGGCGGCTGCACCAGCGCCTACTTTATCTATCCGGGAATCCAGGCCGTTGATCCGGTCACTGAGGCCATTGACCTGATTGCTGAATTGGTTCTGGAGCTGGTAGACCTGCCCGCCGTTCACGGCCTCTCTGGAGCCTTCGGCAATGGTGCCATCGGCAACGTTGGTGATTTTCTGGTTGTTCATATCGATGCCGTTCTCATTGATGGTGGGTCCGTTATTCACGTTCACGCTGCTGACTGCAAGGTCTTTGTTCAGGCTGACTATCAGGTTGGTTCCAGAAGCAGTGGTGGTGATGTTGGTTTTATCGCCAATGATGCTCAGCTCATCCGTCTTGTCAGGGGTCGTCAGTTCTCCTGTATCATCGGAAATCCGGGTACCAATCACCGTAGCTGCACCCGCATCGACTGTAGTCGGGGCCACAGCCATGGCCGCCTTCAAAACAACTGCCGGGGTGCCCGGGCTAAGAGGGTCGCTGGTCCCCGTATCGGAAGTAGTGGGCAATTTTACCGTACTATTGGGCGTAAAAGCAACTACGTTGGTACCGGTATTCTGGAAGTTAGCGCTGATGGTATAGGACCCATCCACATTGTTCTTCACCAGCCGGATGCCGTTGCCTGCCTTTAAGCTCACATTGGAGCTGCCGGTCTTGGATTCTACTGCTTTTAATTGGGCTACGTTTACCGCATCCGTATCGGCGGTACCGGCTGCTACGCCGGTAATCTGCCGGGTAATGCCGTTATTGGCGTCCCCTACAGAAACGGCGCCCCGGGTGGAAGTCCATACGTACGCTTCGCCGCTTTGGGTCACGCCGCTGGGTACATAGCCAGCCACGCCGGCATCCACAGAGGCAATAGATTCAGAGCCAAGGGCCACGCCGCCAGCAGCCGAAGCATTGGCGTTATAGCCCAGAATGGTTACGTTGTCCACGTTGGTAGTCAGGGTATCTGCTGCCGAGCCCAGAACCACGGAATTGTCCACGTCCGTCAGGGTCCGGTTGTCGCCCAGCAGCTGGGTATAGCTGGAATCCGTCAGCACGTTGGTGGAACCAATGGCCAGGGCGTTCTGGGATTTGGTGGAACTGTTGCCCACGCCGTCCAGGAACATCGCCGAGTCATTGGTGGACTGGTTGTTCACACCCATAACCTGGGTATTGGTGGAGGAATCAATCTCGTTGCCGCCGCCGACAACCAGGGCAGCACCGCCGGGGCTGGTACGAACACCCTCGATAAGTTTTTCCTGCATGGCTGATACAGAATCAGTTATCGTATCATAGGCGCCAATGGATACCTTTCCCAGAGAGTTCTTAATGGTATTGCCGGCACCCAGCACCACGGCGCCATTGCTGGAGTTCACCTTGTTGGCAGTACCGCCGATGTAGTTGGCTACGCCGGAATACATGTTGCTGAGGGATTCTGTCATGGATTCATTAGAGTTGAAGGACCCAATGACGGTAGAAAACGCATTTTTCATAGGATTATAAATTTTATCCATGCCTTCTGGGGTTAATGAGAAAGGCGCTGCATGGTACGGAGACGTTTGCACGTTGTAGCTGCCATAGGTGGTTGTGAAACCGCCATTGGTGTAGGAGTTGGTGCCAACCGTAGTAGAAGCCACGCCGCCAAACTGCGGCAACTGGCCCGCGGTGGTATCCCCGATGGCTACATTATTTTTTCTCAACGTAAAGTCACCCACAACAATAGATCCGGTCCGGGCATAGGCATTTTGCCCAATGGCAATAGTGGCAGGCAGGTTTTCTTTTGCCGCAGTATTACCATGAATATGATAGCCAGAACTAGTCTCTGTTGGCGTCTCTCCAAAGGACATAATGGATTCCTGAGTACCGCCGCCCACAAAGGCGATGGCATTTTCTCCAATGGCAATATTCGTGCCGTGATTCACAGGATTAATGTCATAGGTAACCGTCCCGCCGGCACCCTCTAGATCATTATTCACCGTAGGGTAAACAATTTCATCTGCTGCGAAGGTCCGGGGCATGCCAATACCAGCCATGAGCATCAGGGAAGCCAAAATGGAACATACCAGCCGGCGTTTCCGTCCCGATACGCTTCCGCTGCGTTTTCTCAGGCTGTAGGCCTTGCTTTTCTTTGTTCCGCTGTGGTTTACACCATTCTGCCGTTTCATGATAGCACCTCCCCTTGTTGTGCTGTGCGGTTCTTTTCCTCCTCTCGGTAATTGATGTTTTTCTTTTCTTGGAAATAGTGTTCTGAATTTACTGATATTTTTTTGCTAGATTTCTGTCTTTTTCTCCTGATAGTTCTTGTGGTATGAGGAAATCAGCCGTTCATCCCGTTGTGCACTAAATAAAGTACATTTATACTTTATTTATCAGAATACTTTACCCTATATGAAACATTTTACAAGTATTCTTCCCTTCTTACTGACATTATAGTACTAAAGTGCATATTTTACAAATACACTATTATTTGTAAAATGAATTTTCTATAGCTTTTTGTAATAGAATAATTATTGTTTTCTATAGCAGCGGATGCTAAATGACTAAAACGGATAACAGCGTGGTATGGATAAACGTTATTGATGATGCAGGTATGAAAATTTGGCTAGGAACCCCATCCCGGACACGAAAAGCCGAGATTACTCTATTCATGCAAGATTTGGATACTTCCCTATAAACGAAATTCCGGACGCTTCGTTTGGGAAAGCGCCCGGAACTTCAGGGAGTTGAACATATGAGGTTGGATAAACTTCTCATCTATATTCACAGCGCAGAAGCGCTGGGAAGGTTGCTGCGGTGAAGCAGCCTAGGATCGTGGCAAAGTGGTTTTTATGCCATTAAACAACACAGCTTGCCAGCCGCCGGCATCATAAGGCGAAGTCTGGACCTTGTTGGCAGGTGCGTTCGTATCAGCTGCTACAGAAGCTGTCGGAACAGGATTCGTTGCAGAGGAAACGGGCTCTGCTGCAAAGGCCCGAGGCACGCCAATACCTGCCAGGAGTATTAGGGCTGTCAAAACAGAGCCTACCAAACGGTGTTTCAGTCCCCGTACGCTGCTCAAGCTATCTGTATAACCGATCTGTGTCTTTTCTTGTGCCATTCTATTCTGCTGCTTCATAGTAGTCGCACCTCCCAGTGTTATGCTATGTGTTTTCTTCTTCAAATTTCGTTTGTTCAATCAACTTAACATATTTCTTCTGAATTTACTGATAATTTATGATTTCAATTTCTTCTTGTGTTTCCAGCTAAGACACTTGCACTGAGGAAATTAACCGCTGTGGTATGGTGTCTACTTATTTAATTACTTATGTACTTAATTTAGTGCATTTTTTAAAATTAAATAAACATATTTGTAGTATTTTCCTTCCTTCTATTTGCATTATAGTACAGTTTTTGACATAACACAAATACCATTTTGCTTGGAAAATTTAGTTTTGATAAAATTTTCGAATATAATTATTCTTATTTACTGTGGAAGTTAACGTAATTATTTACTAATTGAGAATGGTATGCTATGAATAATATTATTTGTGGTCGTAAGGTCAGCATACCTAAAGTGATGTGGTGCCGGGTAGTCCCGTTCCTTTTTTGATATTAGTGCGGTCAGCGAACTTCCTGGTGCTGGTGCCGGGAATCCCCGCTCAGTCAGCCACTAAAGTGGCTGACAGCTCCCCCAGCGGTTCGCCGTGTTCCAATCAGCTACGTCCTGACGGACTTGCTTCTTGGACGGCTATCGCATGGGCCTTATTGACCAAACAGCCACTTGCAGAATTTGTTGGGCTGTTTGGATGCGGCCGCATAAAGGTAGGAGCCTTTAAATGGTCGTGCGGTCCACGGGAATGGGAGGTGACCGGGCCCGCAAAGCGGGCAGGAGCATATGCCCCTATTGGCGCCTACGGCGCCATTTTCCCCGGAGGGGAAAGGTCTGTCCCCTTTTGGGGCTAGTGCATGAAGGACGGTAGCTCAACTACAGAAAATTTGGCCGTAGCCAAATTTTAGCTGGAGAAAACTCTGTAACGGATTTTTGGTCGACATTCTCAACGGGTGTAGTGCAAGCATCCTACTTTTGAACCCCATCCTTGCCCCGCTCTATAGTTAGGGCGGGGCGTTCCTTCCCCTTCTCCAGTGCACGAGCAGTGCACTGGTAAGTGGAAGGCAACGGCCGGTGGCCGCAAAAGGCTTTGATAAACTTCTATCGTCGCCCATGGCGACACTTCCTTCACGCTTGAAGGAAGCTTCCATAGCAATTACTGGTCATCTTCTTATCAGCACCATGTTTTAGATTCTACTTGACCAGTGGTGGACTGGAAGCCTACCACAAGCGTGTGGTAGGTGTCAGCCGCTAGGCTGACGAAGGAAGTTTAAAGCCATATTTTATGCTTCAAAAAAAATATAATCATATTGCTATTTCAATATTATTAGAACTCTCTTCGTCGCCTCCCGGCGCCACCTCTCTCACCTTTGATTGATGTCAACAATTCAGCACAACCACGTTTCTAAAATTACATTTTTCTGAGCACAACGTGGGGGAAACCAAGAAATCAAAAGTGCATTATTATTGCGAATTTTTCTCTAGAAGCTGACCTCGCGCGCTGGCGGGCGCAGGTGGCACTCGCCCTTCCCGTCGCACGTTGTGCGACACCCTCCCCATAGTGGTTCGCATTGGACCAATCAGCTGCGCTCTTCGAGCTTGCTTCTTGGAATGCTATCACAGAGGTCGCATTAGCCGGTCCTCCATTGCTGCCTTGATGTGGACGACCGGATGCGACTCCCAAATGTTGAGGGTTATAAGACGGAGAGTGCTCCTTCTGCGGCCAAAGGCCGCTAATAATTGATAAAAAATGATACCTGGATTAAACTTCTATCGTCGCCCCCGGCGACACTTCCTGAGCGGTTCGCTGCTAGCCAGTCATTTTCGCCCTACGGGCTCAATTTCTGGGCAGCTATCACATGGCTCGCGTATTCCAAACAGCTTTTGGAATACTTGTAGCGCTGTTTGGACGCGAACGCAACGTTTTACGGTCGCATCCAAATGTCAATCAGTTCCCCGAGGACATTTGGTATATGCGACCTATGTGATAGCCGTCCGTGAGCCGAACCCGTAGAGTGAAGGAGAACGGAGCACGGCGAACCACTCAGGAAGCTTCCAAGACACCACTGGTCAAGTGTTAATCATTACGATAGGCGTTACCACTACATGAGCTATCAAATCACCACTCGTAAAGGCCAGCACGTTCTCTGCCCTCCCCGCCTACCAGGAAGGGGAGGGACGGGCCATACCAAGAATCCATGGGCCCTGGGTGGGGCAGGTCCCTTCCGTACCCTTCGGCCGCAATATGGGTTGGGTTCGCTGGGTGACTGCTCTCTAACCGGCTTTCGCTTCATAAGAAAAGCACTGCCAGAAATGGAGTTCCATTTCCGGCAGTGCTTTTCTTATCTGGCATTGCTTTTTCTATTCTTATTTTCCTATCCGCAACAGTTCCTGGGCAAAGGTGCGGGTTCTTTCTGTCTTTTCTTGGTCCAGAAATACGGTGTTGTAGCCCAGGTGGCGTTCGCAATGGGCGCCGCAGTAGTGCAGCTGGCTATGGCGGCAATAGCGTTTCATGCCTTCTTCAAACAGGTCGGCGCCTTTTTCGGGGCGGTAGCCGCAGGTGAGGAGCAGGGCCAGGTTCTTGCCTTTCCACAGGGAGGGGCCGCGTTTGTCGCCGTAGTACATATTCAGGGCGTACACCAGCCGGTCCAGCAGGGCTTTCATGGGCGGGGTGCAGTACCAGGAATAGATGGGGGTTGCCAGTATCAACAGGTCGCTGGCCAGGATTTGGGGCAGCAGGGGGTTCAGGTCGTCCTGTTGGACGCAGGCGGCGGTGCTCCAGTCTTTCTGGCACCAGCGGCAGGCGGTGCAGGGGCGGATTTCCAGGTCCGGCAGGTTGATTTCGGTGACTTCTGCTCCGCTCTGGCGTAGTTCGTCAGCCAGGATTTTTTCCAGGGTGTTGGTGTTGCCCTGGGCCCGGGGGCTTCCTTTAAAAATCAGGACTTTCATGGTTATCCCTCCTTAGGCTCTGGGATACTGGTTGATGCAATAGGCCTGCATCAGGCTGTTTTCGCTGTTTTGGTAGGTATGGCGCAGGCTGGCGTCAAAGCGCAGGCTGTCCCCTGCCTCCAGGGTAAACACCTGGCCGCCTACAGTCATGGTGAGCTGGCCCTGCTTGACCAGCAGATACTCCAGGGCCGGGGCGGGGTGGCCTTCGGTCATGTGGCTGGCGCCGGGGTCCAGTTCCAGCAGGTAGATTTCAAAATCTCGGTCCTGGCTGGTGGGATAGTAGCAGCTGATCCGGTACTGGCCGGCTTCGTCCAATTGGGGGCGCAGGTCGGTATAGGCCACTTTTTGGACATTTTCCCGGGGCGGCTCCAACAGGGCCGAATAGGTGACGTGCAGGGCTGTGGCAATTTTCCAGATGGTATTGATGGTGGGGTTGGCTTTGCCGTTTTCCAGCTGGGACAGCACGGCCTTGGACACGCCGGTTTTCAGGGCCAGCTGGTCCAAGGACAGGCCCTGTTCCTTGCGAAGCTGCTGGAGGTTGTTGCCTATGATGGCAGAGATTTCCATATGGGGTCTCCCTCTCTGATGCCCGCACTTTTGCATTGCATAGCAGGGCACTATGGGTTATAATGTTCGATATAATGAACTTACGTTTAATATATCATTTTATCAGGGAGGAAGCAAGATGAAACTTAAAGCGCTGAAAGCGGCTTTCCCTTTTACCATACCGATTTTTGCCGGCTTCTGGTTTCTGGGCATGGCCTATGGGATTTACGCCCGGAGTGTGGGCTTCAGTTTTTGGTATCCGATGATTATGAGCATGACGATTTTTGGCGGCTCTTTGGAATTTATCACGGTGAGTATGCTGCTGATGCCCTTTGCGCCTCTGCAAACCTTCATTGTTTCGCTACTGGTCCAGGCCCGGCATCTGTTCTACGGGATTGCCATGCTGGACCGGTTCAAGGGGTTGGGGCTGAAGAAATACTACCTGATTTTCGGGATGTGCGATGAAACGTTTTCCATCAACTATACTGCGGATATTCCGGAAGACGTGGATAAGGGCTGGTTCATGGTATTTGTGACGTTGCTGAACCAGTTCTACTGGGTGTCCGGGGCTACGTTGGGCGGGCTGTTGGGGTCCTTTATCCGTATGGACACCAAGGGTATCGAGTTCGTGATGACGTCCATGTTTGCGGTGATTTTCGTGGAACAGGCCCGGAAGGAAACCACGCCCCTGCCGGCCCTGGTGGGCTTTGCCAGTGCCTTTGTGTGCCTGTGGCTTTTCGGGCCCCAGTCTTTTATGATTCCTACCATGCTGGCTATTTTGGCGCTGCTGACCCTGCTGCGCCGGCCTATTTCCCAAAGAGAGGAGAATTAAGATGAACCCATCCCCCATGCCTTTATTTGAACAAGGAATCACCATTGCCCTGTGCGTTGTGGGCACCATGCTGACCCGTTTCCTGCCCTTTTTGATTTTCTCCTCCAAGAAGCCCACCCCGCCCTACATTCAGTATTTGGGCAAGGCCCTACCCTGTGCAGTCTTTGCCATGCTGGTGGTGTACTGCCTGAAGGACGTGTCCCTGTTTACCGGCAGCCACGGGATTCCTGAGGCCATTGCGCTCTTGGTGACTGTTATCCTCCAATGCTGGAAGCGGCAGATGCTGATCTCCATTGCCGGAGGCACGCTGCTGTATATGTACCTGGTGCAGCAGGTGTTTGTGTGAAAGGATAAAGGCGTATCGTTCACTATCGATGAAGCTGTGAACGATACGCCTTTTTGGTGCAGAAAACGATGTAATTTTTGGGTTGATGCGGTCAGCGGGGTGTAGGTGTGGGGCGGGCCCATCCGAGGCGCTGCGCACCCCACCTTCCCGCAGTTGGACTGCTGTTGCTGCGGGAAGGCAAGCGGCCGGAGGCCGCAAAAAGCTTTGTTAAACTTCTATCGTCGCCCCTGGCGACACTTCCTTCACCCTTGAAGGAAGCTTCCATAACCGCCTCTAGTCAATTGTTAATCGTTACGATGGCGTCTCCACTACTGTAGCTAGCAACACTCTCATAACTGCGGCCGCCGGCCCCATGCCCTCCCCGCCTCCCAGGAAGGGGAGGGACGGGCCATACCATGCATGCAAAGGCCCTGGGTGGGGAAGGTTCCTTCTGCGGCCAAGGGCCGCAATACGTTTTGAGCTTTCTCCGTCAGCTTTTGGCTGACACCTCCAGGCATAGTACCAGCATAACAAAAAAAGCTGTAACATCAATGATGTTACAGCACCTGTTTTATATTGGTGCGGCCAAGAGGAATTGAACCTCCACGGGGTTGCCCCCACTAGCTCCTGAAGCTAGCGCGTCTGCCAGTTCCGCCATGGCCGCATGCAAACTATGGAATTGTAAAAGGTTGTCGCGTAAGTAATTGGTGCGGTTGGCGGGACTTGAACCCGCATGAGGTTGCCCTCACCAGCCCCTCAAGCTGACGCGTCTGCCTTTCCGCCACAACCGCAAAGTTGTGTGATTGTGTTTCGGTAAAAATTTGGTGCGGCCAAGAGGAATTGAACCTCCACGGGGTTGCCCCCACTAGCTCCTGAAGCTAGCGCGTCTGCCAGTTCCGCCATGGCCGCTTGTGTCTTATCTCGACAACAACGAAATTATATCATGTGGTTTGAACTTCGTCAACACTTTTTTAAAACTTTTTTTGAGAAATTTTTCCGGTGGTTTTGGCCCTAGTAATCTTTCAGGGAACGCTTGTATAACTGCTGGTAGCGATCCCGGTCCGCCAGCACTTTTCCAACATAGGACCGGGTCTCGCCCAGGGGTATCTGGGATATGTCTTTGAAGTCATAGTCCCAGCCGTACTGCTCCATCCACTCTTTGACGGTGCCCCGGCCTGCGTTGTAGGCGGCCAGCATGAGCACTTCGTTGCCGTGGAATTCGCTTTCCAGCTCGCTGAGATACCAACAGCCGAACTTGATGTTCAGTTCGGGCTTCAGCAGCAGTTCATCCCGAAAATTGGGGAAATCCGTACTCCGGGCAATCCAGGCGCCGGTTTCCGGCATAATCTGCATCAGGCCCAGGGCTCCCGTGTGGGATTCCGCGTCCGCCTTGAAGCCGCTTTCGTTTTTGATTACGGCTACGGCCAGGAACGGGTCCACCCGGTATTGGGCGCTGTACAGATGAATTTCCCGGGCGTAGGGCCAGTTATACACCAGCTTCTTTTGGGCAAAGTCCGTCCGCCAGACAAAAAAACTGGTAGTCAGCAGCAGCAGAAATACCAGCAGTGCTGGCAAGCAGCCCGGCCCTCGTCTCCGTCTTCTCGTTCTCAATAGGATCCCTCTCCAAATAGGCAA
The DNA here is from genome assembly GCF_003472805.1 of Acidaminococcus sp. AM05-11. NCBI lineage: Bacteria > Bacillati > Bacillota > Negativicutes > Acidaminococcales > Acidaminococcaceae > Acidaminococcus > Acidaminococcus sp. AM05-11. The sequence continues at coordinate 53,185 of NZ_QRMX01000010.1, forward strand.
AACTGCCCTAAGGCAGCGTTTTTCAACCAAAACAACCAATAATAGCCAATGATGCTATCTATATATTGTAACAAATTTTGCAGGCTACTTTCAACCATTCTTTGTTACAAATCGGTGACCCCTGCTAAACGGGTTCTGTAAAGAGGCCTAGCGCTGGGCTTTCTGCTGGGCCAGCACCTTTTCCAGGGCGGCCCGGGTCTGGGCATACAGGTCCTCCCGGGTACCGGAGTTGTCCAGGATTACCTGGGCGCGTTTTTTCTTTTCTTCTACGGGAAGCTGCCGGTCAATCCGGTCAATGACTTCCTGCCGGGTCATGCCTGACCGGAGCATGGCCCGCTGTATCTGCTGCTCCCGGTCCAGCACCACCAGCCACACCTGGTCCGTCAGGCGGTCCCAGCCGGTTTCCAGCAGCAGGGGTACATCCAGCACGGCCACGGGTGCTGCTGCGTACTGGCGCAGGAAGGCGTCCCGTTTTTGGGCAATGGCCCGGTGGACGATGGTGTTCAGGGTCGTTAGGGCCTTGGGGTCGTGGAAGGCCAGGTCCGCCAGCTTTCCCCGGTTGAGCTCTCCAGCCGGGGTAAGAATGCCGGGGCCAAAGGCCTCCTGGAGCTGCCGCAGGGTGGGTGAACCGGCCGCCTCCACCTGATGTCCGGCGGCGTCTGCGTCAAAAACGGGGATACCCAGTTCTTTCAGGTAGGCGCTGACCGTGCTTTTGCCTGAGGCAATGCCTCCGGTAAGTCCAATAACTGTCACTGCTCTCACCTACTTCTGGCAGTGGGGACAGTAGACGCTGCCCCTGCCTGCCACTTTGATCTGCACCAGGGGTGTGCCGCAGCGGAAACAGGGCTTGCCCTTCCGGTGGTACACCTGAAGGTACTTTACGTTGTCCCCCATTTCGCCATTGGCGTCCTGGTAGTTGCGGAAGGTGGTGCCGTGGTTTCTCAGGCCCTGGGCGATGACCTGGTTCACCCCGTCCACCACCTGCTGCCATTCTTTTTTGGTTATGCGGTTCACCCGGCGGGTGGGCCGGATGCCGGCGGCAAACAGGGCTTCGTCGGCGTAGATGTTGCCCAGGCCGGCAATATGGCTCTGGTCCAGGAGGAAGGCTTTGAGCACGGTGCTCTTGCCCTTGGCCAGCTGCCGCAGGTATTCCGCTGTCAGTTCGGGGGACAGGGGCTCCGGCCCCAGGGCCTCGTAGCCCGGGTCCCGTTTGTCGTCCTGGCCCAGGAGCTCCACCACCCCAAAGGTGCGAATATCGGTAAAGTACAGGTTTTCGTCCCCGCTGAGGAAAAAGGCCAGCCGGGTATAGGGCGGCTCGGGGTCGCCCTTTTTCCCGGCCAGCAGGGCACCGGTCATGCGCAGGTGCACCAAGAGATACCGGTCGTCTGCCAAATGGAGGGTCAGGTACTTGCCCCTGCGGCCTACACGGGTGATTTGGGCGCCCTGGACGGCCTTGGCAAAAACCTCCGGGGCCGGGTAATGGACCATTTTGGGCAGGTCCAGCCGGACGCCCAGGATGGTTTTCCCGTCCACGTGGGGGCCCAGGCTCAGCCGTACTTGTTCTACTTCTGGTAATTCCGGCATGCTTTCACCGCTTCCTTATTTGGCCAGGGCCCAGTTAGTGCCGGTGGCTACATCGGCCACCAGGGGCACCTGGAGCTTTACGGCCTGTTCCATGGTTTCTTTCACCAGCTTGCCCACCTGCTCGGCTTCGTCCTGGGTGACTTCCAGCACCAGTTCATCGTGAACCTGGAGCAGCACCCGGCTCTTGACGCCGGCTTCCTGGAGCTTCTTTTCCACCTGGAGCATGGCAATCTTGATGATGTCTGCTGCGGTGCCCTGGATGGGGGTATTGATGGCGGTGCGTTCGGCAAAGCTGCGCTTATTGAAGTTGGAGGCGTGGATGTCCGGCAGGTAGCGCCGGCGGCCGAACAGGGTTTCCACGTAGCCCAGGTCCCGGGCCTTTTGTTTTTCCCGTTCCATATATTCCTTGACGCCGGTGTAGCGGGCAAAGTAGCTGTCGATGTACTGGGCCGCTTCCGCCCGGGAGACCCCCAGCTGTTTGGCCAGGCCAAAGTCGCTGATGCCGTAGATGATGCCGAAGTTCACGGTTTTGGCCTTGCTGCGCATATAGGGGGTGACTTCCTCCAGGGGCACACCAAAGACCTCGGAGGCGGTGCGGGCGTGGACGTCCTGGCCATGACGGAAGGAGTCCAGCAGCAGCTCGTCGCCGGCAATGCTGGCCATGACCCGGAGCTCCACCTGGGAATAGTCGCAGGACAGCAGCAGGTCGTAGCCTTTGCCGGGGACAAACATGGCCCGCATGCGCTTGCCCACTTCCGTACGGGTGGGAATGTTCTGAAGGTTGGGTTCCGTGCTGGACAGCCGGCCGGTGACCGTGGCCATCTGGTTAAAGTGGGTGTGGATCCGGCCTGTCACCGGGTTGATCAGGGGATGGAGGCCCAGCAGGTAGGTGGACAGCAGCTTGGACAGCTGCCGGTATTCAATGAGGGTTTCTATCAGGGGGTGTTCGCCCTGGAGGGCTTCCAGCACGGACACGTCGGTAGAATACCCGGTTTTGGTCTTTTTAATGATGGGCAGGCCCAATTTTTCAAAGAGGATGACGCCCAGCTGCTTGGTGGAGTTGACGTTGAACTCCTCCCCTGCCTGGTTCCAGGCCTGCTGCTCCAGGGCAGCCACCCGGCCGGTCATTTCCTTGGTGACTTCTTCCAGCATGGCTTCGTCTATGGCGATGCCCCGGTATTCCATCAGGGCCAGGTTTTCGGTCAGGGGCAGCTCGATGTCCTGGTACAGCTGGGTCTGGTTCCGGTCCTCCAAAAAGCCCCGGAGGAGGGGCACCAGGGCTGCCGCGTCCTGGGCGGTGCCGCCGTGCCCATGGGGCAGAAAGGTTTCCGCCAGCCGGGTGAGCTCATAGGAATTTTCCCCGGGTTCGTACAGGTAGGCGGCCAGTTCCGGGTCGTCTGCCACGCCCAAAAGGTGACTTCCCTGCTCCAGCATATATTTGTACAGTTCCTTGGGATTGGGAATGGCTTTTTTCACCACAGGGTCTGCCAAAAGTTCCAGGGCAGCGGCCTTGCTGCTGTCCGTAACCTTCCAGACGTACTCCTTGTCCCCCAGAACCAGGTTCAGCTGTTCCAGGGTACGGTGGGGCAGGTCGCCGGACAGGGCATAGGTCAGGGCCAGTTCTTCGCCGGCCTGACGGATTTGCTGCAGCAGGTCCTGGGCCTCTGCCTGGGTGGTGATTTCCACCTGGGGCAGGGCCGGGGCAGCAGCTTCCACCTGGGTTCCTGCAGCCTCAGCGGCGGCGTCCCCTTCCTGGCTGCCCAGCACGGGCAGAAAGCGGTTCCACAGGTTCTTGAACTGGAGTTCCTGCATCAGCTTCCGGCTTTCGGCGGTCATGCCGGTCAGGGCGTAGGCCTTGGGGTCCCGGCTGATTTCCGGCACGTCCAGGCAAATGGTGGCCAGATCCTTGGACAGGAGCGCCTGGTCCCGGTAGGTTTTGAGTTTTTCCTGAAGGGACTTGCCTTTGACGTCGGCGGCATGGTCCAGGACGTTTTCCACGGTCTGGTACTCCGTAACCAGCTTCAGGGCCGTCTTGGGGCCCACCCCCGGCACGCCGGGAATGTTGTCGCTGGTGTCCCCCATGAGCCCTTTCAGCTCGATAATCTGCCGGGGCACCAGGCCCTGGTATTCGGCCTTAAAGGCGGCCTCGTCGTAGATGCCCAGGTTGGAGATGCCTTTTTTGGTAAAGTACACCTGGACATTGTCGCTGATCAGCTGGAATTCGTCCCGGTCCCCGGTGACAATTTTCACCTGCACATCCTTGGGGGCGGAGGCAGCCAGGGTCCCGATGATGTCGTCGGCTTCGTAGTTGTCCACTTCCAGGGTGGGAATGCCCATGGCCGTTAAAAGGCGAATGGACAGGGGGAACTGCTCTTTCAGTTCCGGGGGCGTAGCTTTGCGCTGGCCCTTATAGGCTTCGAATTTCTCCGTCCGGAAGGTTTTCCGGGACTTGTCGAAGGCCACGGCCATGTAGGCCGGTTTCAGCTCCTGGAGGAGTTTCAGCAGCATATTGCACAGGCCGTACACAGCTCCCGTAGGCACCCCGGTGGGGCTGGTCAGGGGAGGCAGGGCGAAAAAGGCTCTGTGAATCAGACTGCTGCCGTCTATAATCAGGAATGTTTCTTCCATAGTACACCATCCTTTGCTCAGATACTTCCATTATACGATATCCCCGGACCCCATGCAAAAAGCATTTTGTTTGGGGTTGCCAGCTAGTGGCGTTCCTCAGTTTTGCTTATTGTTCCTGCAAAAAATTTTAGCCATTTTTGCGGCTCACTTTCCCACCAGGAGAAAGCGGAAGGCCGCCAACTAAAAATAACCTGTATTATTTAGTACAAAAATGGTATAATTTATCCATAAAATTTGGTATTCTGTCAGGGATTCTTGACGCACCGTGGAGTTGGTGATACCATTTTTATACTGTTTTTTTATTTGCCGCATATTTCAGGTGCAGCAATATCTTAGGAGGTCTTTATTATGGAGTACAAGTTTGCCAAGCGGATGGATTCCATGCAAGCATCCGCAGTAAGAGAAATCTTAAAAGTAACCCAGCGTCCGGAAGTGATTTCCTTCGCTGGCGGTCTGCCTGCCCCAGAGCTGTTCCCGGTAGACGAAATTGCCAAGGTTTGCGCTGAAGTCTGTAAGGACGAAGGCCGCAAGGTGCTGCAATACGCTACCACCGAAGGCAATCCTGGCCTGCGCCAAAAGATTGCTGACCGCACCAACAGAAAGTACAAATCCAATCTGAAGGCTGAAAACATCCTGATCACCACCGGTTCCCAGCAAAACCTGGATCTGGCCGGCAAGATTTTCTTTGATGAGGGCGATGTTGTGCTGATGGAAAGCCCCACCTATCTGGCTGCCATCAATGCGTTCAAGGCTTACGGCCCGGAATTCAAAGAAGTTCCTACCGATGAAAAAGGGATGATTCCTGAAGAACTGGAAAAGATTTTGGCTTCCACCCCTAAGATTAAGCTGATTTATGTCATTCCCGACTTCCAGAACCCGACCGGCATTTGCTGGACCCTGGAACGCCGCAAGGCATTTATGGACCTGATCAATAAATATGAAGTTCCTGTACTGGAAGACAACCCCTACGGCGAACTACGCTACGATGGCGAAACCCTGCCGTCCCTGATGAGCATGGACACCAAAGGCCTGGTCATGGGCATGGGCACGTTCTCCAAGACCTTCTGCCCCGGCCTGAGAATTGGCTGGCTGGCTGCCAACACCACCCTGCTGGCTGAATTTGTGAAGGTAAAGCAAAGCGCCGACCTGCACACCTCCGCTTTTGACCAAGCCATCATCGACCGCTACATGGACGAATACAGCCTGGACGAACACGTCAAGGAAATCAACGCCTTGTACAAGCATCGCCGTGACCTGCTGATCAAGACCATGGAAGAAACCTTCAAGGACGGCACCACCTGGACCCATCCCGATGGCGGCCTGTTCCTGTGGCTGACCTTCCCGGAAGGCGTCAGCGCCCGGAAAGTCTTCGACAAATGCATCGAAAAGAATGTGGCCGGCGTGCTGGGTGAATTCTTCTACCCCAACGGCCATAACGACCATCATATGCGCATCAACTATTCCAATATGCCTGACGACAGAATCGTGGAAGGCATCCACAGAATGGCTGCTGCCCTGCAGGAAGTTAAAGAAGGAAAATAAACTCTGCGGTTGAAAGAGCTGTGAAAAAAAAGCTTGCGAACAAATTTGCGTTCGCAAGCCTTTTTTTATTGTTCGTTATAGCCGTTATCTACACCTCAAAACTTCCTCCGAGACCCTGCGGGCCCCACCTCCTTAGCGGTTCGCGGCTCGCTGCTCAGCTGCGTCCTACGGACTTGCTTTGCAGGCCGCTATCGCATGGGCCTTATTAACCAAACATCCTTTGGAAGGATTTGGGGATGTTTGGATGCGGCCGCAACGCTTTACGGTCGCATCCAAATGTCAATGCTGTTTTTCAAGGACATTTGGAATATGCGACCTATGTGATAGCCGTCCGTGAGCCGAACCCGTAGGGTGAAGGAGAACGGAGCACGGCGAACCACTCAGGAAGCGTTCATATCCACTACTGGCCATGTGATAAAAAGGTATATTGCAATCATCTACGTACTATAATTTCTTTTCCTATACCCGTTTAGCACATGGCTCTATGGGCCTAAGACTGGCCCCTTCAAACGTTGCGCTCACATCCAAGAGCAAATCAGTTAGTCAAAAGGCTCTTGGTTCATGTGAGCCATGTGATAGCAGCCCAAGAAGCGAGCTCGGAGAGCAAAGCTGATTGGAGCGCTGCGAACCACTGGAGGGGCTGGCAGCCTGCAAGGCTGACTGAGGAAGTTCAAATTAGGCCGCAAACAGCCCGCGGCTTATCCTACGGGCTTACTTTGCCAGCAGGTGTACAAACTTTGGTTCCTACTCTTTCCAACAGGGTGTCTCAAGGCCCAGGACTTTCTGGCTGTCAAAGGGTGCCTTGGGGTCCCGGTCCTTGCGGACGTAGTCCTGGCAGGCGGCCTGGACCAGGGCAAAGCCTTTGTGCAGCAGCGGCACGTTGCAGTACACCATAAGGATATTGGCCAGGTCGGAGAAGGCCCACAGGTTCCCCAGGTCGTAGCCGGCGATGTTGACCAAGATGCCAAAGGCGGCTACCAAAAGGCACAGGCCCCGGACGGCATTGGTCAGGGTCTGGCTGCTCCCCAGCCGGGCGGCGGCGATTTCGGAAAAGGACACCATGCCGATGAGGCAGGTGTAGGCAAACAGGCAGAAGCACAGGGTCAGCGCCAGGGTCACGGCCAGGTTCAGGCTGGTACCCGGGGTGAGTTCCGCCACGGAAATCAGATACTTGGGAAGTTTCCCCGCTTCCGTCCAGGCTGCCGGGTCCTTGGTCCACACATGGGCCATGACGATGATAAAGCCGGTCATGGTGCAGATGATATGGGTGTCCAGCATGACCCCGGCCGCAGCCAGCAGGCCCTGTTCACAGGGGTGGTTGTCATCAGCGGAAGCGGCGGACATGGTGATGGTGCCCTGGCCGGCTTCGTTGGACATGAGGCCCCGCTTCACGCCCTGGACCAGCACGGTGCCAAAGACGCCCCCAAAGAAGGCATCAGGCCGAAAGGCGCCCCGGAACACTTCCTGGAAGAAAAAGGGCACGGATTGGACATTGGCGAAGATCAGCAGCAGCACGGTGCCCACGTACACCACGGCCATCACCGGCACCATTTTATTGGTAGCCCGGGTGACCTTCTGGATGCCCCCAAAGGCCAGTACTCCGGTAAAGACCAGCACCACCAGGGCGGCGGCGTAGTAGAAGAAAGAATTGGTAGGAATGGTGCTGCCGGTGACCATTTCGGCGATGGCTCCCAGGGAGGACACCACGTTGAAGCCTTGGGCGGGCAGGCAGCCCAGGGCATAGAAGATGTACAGGCAGGAGAGCAAAATCCCCGCCAGCTTTTTGCCTCCTAGCAGTTCCCGACCGTAGAAGGGCAGACCCCCTACAAACTCCCCGCCCCGGCGTTCCTTAAACAGCTGGGCCAGGGTGGCTTCCACAAAGGCGGTGGCCATGCCAAAGAAGCCGGAAACCCACATCCAAAACAGGGCCCCGGGACCGCCTACGGCAATAGCCCCGGTAACGCCCAAGATGTTCCCCGGCCCCACCCGCATGGCGGAGCTCAGGAGAAAGGCCGCCAGGGGCGAAATCCCCGTGCGGACCTGCTGCCGCCGAGCCAGGAGCCGAATGCCCCGCCCCAACTGGGTCACCTGGACAAAGCCCAAGCGCAGGGTGAAATACACCCCGGAGCCCACCAGCACCAAGATGGCCAGAGAAAAGCTGCCTAAAAGGGGCAGACTTTTGTACCAGCCGAACATAGTAGGAAAATCCCAAAAGAAATCCGATAACGGCCCTACAAAGTGCAGAACCGAATTGACCCAGGCAAAAAGCCCTTCCATGTCCACCATCTCCCTTGTTATTTTGTAAAATAATTTTCTGAATAATTACTCTTCTACTATAGCACATTCTTCCAGCCAGATACATGGCTGGAGCTATTTTCTTTTTTCCCCGCTCTACTTTGTACAATTGATGTAATTCTTGCCTTTTTAACTGAGTTTTCATTTTTTTGCTGGGATGCTTCCTAAAACGCTAAAACATATTACGAACCTATAATGCCTACGGCATTTTCAAAGAAGCTTTTATTGCGGAAACTAATCTTATAGATTATAAAAGGAGTAAAGAGGAATGAGAGACTGTAGATGATGAGAATAAGGAAATGGCCTACACTTCTCACAGATCATTTAGCTGATAATCAATTGATTTAGCGTTAAAAAGAGAGGCTGAAGAATAAGAAACAATAGCTGAGGGGCACAAGGAAATGGCCTACACTTTTCACTGGTCATTTTGCTGATAAGCGTTTGGTTAAGTGTAAAAAGGGTATGATGAGGAATAAGAGACGGTAGATGATGGAAATAAGGAAATGGCCTACACTTTTCTGCGAAAAGTGTAGAGGTGTTTTTGGGAATATATGGCCCGCGGGAGCGGGCGGAAACCCCATCCTTGCCCCGCTTTATGATTGGGGCGGAACGGAAAGAGTTTATAATTGAAGGCGGATTGGGCCTACACTACCATGGTCCTTGCACTAGCCCATTGCAAGGAACGGAAACAATGGAAACACGCCTACAAGGCCCCCTGTTATCCCAGGGGCCTTGTATCATTTCATCTCTATACAAAAAATGGCACTGCTCTACGCAGTGCCAAAAAACTGGAAAACATGTTGCAGGTGTTTTCCTATCTTGTTATAGCTGCCGCCTTACGCAGCCGTTTAGCCTTTTCCTCCGCTCCCCCAGCTGTCCTTATTTCCCGAACTCCGCGTACAGGGCAGGCAGGATCTGGGACAGGCGGGTAAACTCGATCATATCGTGCATGGACATGGCAAAAGCGCCTTGAAGCAGTGCTTCCTCCGGGACTGCCGGGGCCTGTTTGAGGGCTGCTTCCACTTGCTGGGCGAGTCCCGTCAGCTTTGTCATGCCCCTGTGGGTCCCCAGCCAGTAGTGGGAAATCAGTTCCAGGCCGCCGGGGACTTCCCGGCCCAGGTGGAACATCATGCCGGAGGGCACGCCGGGGCTCTGGGGCAGATCGGACCAGCCGCTGGCGCTAAAGCCATAGCCGCCCTGCTGCCAGGTTTCCTGGGTAAGTCCCAGGGCAAAGGGATCCCGGAAATGGATAGTCACATTCAGGAGCTGGTCGCCGGTGAGCTCCACCACCTGGTTGGGATTTTCCGGGTCATAGAGCTTTTCGGCGTAGGTTTTGGCTGGGTCTTCCAGCCGTTCTGGATAGGGCACCCGGTTCCGGACATGGGCATAGGGGGACCAAAGAGCGTAGCGCTCGTCATGCCCCATATGCCAGGCAAACCACCATTCCAGCATCTGGGCAGTGGCCCCGGGGAAAAAGTGCCGGCTGAAGGAGCAGATGATCCGGCCACTTTCAGCATTTCCCAAAAGCCCGTACCCGGCCACCGGCAGGTTGTAGGGCTGCTGGAACAAGCGGTTCAGTTCTTCCCTAGTAGGCGCAAACAGGGCTTTTTCCGGCAGGGGTGCCCATTTCAGGGCTTCCACCATAGCCACAGGGACTTCCAGAGTGTCGGCCAGGTATTTTTCGTAGGGGGTACCGGCCACCAGTGCCCGGTTCTTTTGGTGCTGGGCCACATATTCCGGTGGATACCAGGTCAGCAGGGTATTTTTTTCAGCGTTCATACAAATTCCTTCTTTCTTCAGGCAGGTTCCGGCAATTTCCGGGTACCTGCCAAAAAAATACCCCTCCGCTAGGAGAGGTACTTTTTTGTTATGACTGCGAAACTTCTCACAGGGAGTTTCGTCTTATAACCGTTCTTGCAGTTCTGCCAAAATGGCTTTCTGTTTTTCCAAAGCTTCCTTGCCCAGGGCGATTTGCTTGGCATTTTCACTGGGGGCAGGGCCGCCGTAGGAGGTCCGGGCTGCTACGCAGTTTTCGGGCTTCAGGCATTCCAGCAGGTCTTCTTCAAACAGGGGGCACATAGCTTTGTATTCTTCCATAGTCAGCTGGCCCAGATATTTGTGCTCGGCAATGGCTTTGGCCACGGCCTTGCCCACCACTTCATGGGCTTTGCGGAAGGGCATGCCCTTGCGCACCAGGTAGTCGGCCAGGTCGGTGGCGTTGGAGTAGTCCAGATGGACGGCTTCGGCCATGCGTTTTTCGTTGACGGTCATGGTCAGGATCATATCCCGGTAGACGGTCAGGGAGAACTTCACGGTATCCACCGTATCGAAGAAGCCTTCCTTGTCTTCCTGGAGGTCCTTGTTGTACGCCAGGGGCAGGCCTTTCACGGTGGTGAGCAGTGCCATCAGGCTGCCAAACACCCGGCCGGTTTTGCCTCTCACCAGCTCGGAGATGTCCGGATTCTTTTTCTGGGGCATCATGGAGGAACCGGTGGCGAAGGCATCGTCCAGCTCGATAAAACCGAACTCCGTGGAGGACCACAGGCACATTTCTTCACTGAGCCGGGACAAGTGCAGCATCAGGACGGAAGCAAAGGACAGGAAGTCCAGTACGTAGTCCCGGTCGCTGACGGCGTCCATGCTGTTGCCGTACACCTGGGAAAAATGCAGTTCCTTGGCCACCTGGAAGCGGTCAATGGGCAGGGTGGTGCCGGCTACGGCACCTGCGCCCAGGGGCATGATGTCGGCGTCTTCCCACACCCCATGGAGGCGGCGGAAATCCCGGCGCAGCATATTAAAGTACGCCAGCAGATGGTGTCCAAAGGTAATGGGCTGCGCTCTCTGGAGATGGGTATAGCCGGGCATCAGGGTCTTCAGGTGCTTTTCCGCCATGGTCAGCAGGGCTTCCTCAAAGCGGATCAGCAGGTCAATGACCTCGGTGACTTCCCGTTTCATGTACATATGCATATCCAGTGCCACCTGGTCGTTGCGGCTCCGGGCTGTATGCAGGCGCGCACCGGCGTCCCCGATTTTTTCCGTCAGGGCGGCTTCCACGTTCATGTGGATGTCTTCCAGCTCGGTCTGGAACTGGAAGGTGCCGGCTTCGATTTCGGCCAGGATTTCCTTCAGGCCCTTTTCAATCTGGGCCACGTCTTCCTGGCTGATGATTCCGGTATTGCCCAGCATATGTGCATGGGCAATGCTTCCCCGGATATCTTCCTTGTACAGCCGCTGGTCGTATTCAATGGAGGCGTTGAACGCATCCACCAGGGCATTGGTATCTTTACTGAATCGTCCACCCCAAAGCTTCGCCATTATTTCAACTTCCCTTGTTTCATCAGAGCTCTTACCGTCAGCGGCAGGCCAAACAGGTTGATGAAGCCTTGGGCATCAGCCTGGTTGTACACTTCGTCTTCGCCGAAGGTGACGTATTCCTTGCTGTACAGGGAGTACGGGCTGGTAGTGCCGGCGGTGATGATGTTGCCTTTGTACAGCTTCAGTTTCACAGTACCGGTAACGGTCTTTTGGGTTTCGTCCACGAAAGCCTGCAAAGCTTCCCGCAGCGGGGAGAACCACATGCCATCGTAAACCAGTTCTGCATAGCGGATGCCGATGGTTTCCTTATAGTTGAAGGTAGCCCGGTCCAGGCAGATGTTTTCCAGTTCGTTGTGGGCATAGTAGATGATGGCGCCGCCAGGAGTTTCGTAGACGCCTCTGTCCTTCATGCCTACCAGACGGTTTTCTACCATGTCGCTGATGCCAATGCCATTGCGTTTGCCGATTTCGTTCAGGGTTTCCATCAGTTCTACAGCGGACATTTTCTTGCCGTTAACGGCAACCGGTACGCCCTGTTCAAAGTCCAGGGTAATGTATTCGTCCTTGTCCGGAGCGGCTTCCGGAGTCTGGGTCATGATGTAGATTTCGGATTTCGGTTCGTTGGCCGGATCTTCCAGGTCGCTGCCTTCGTGGGACAGATGCCAGATGTTCCGGTCCATGCTGTAGTCCTTTTTCTTGGTTACAGGCACGGGAATGTTATGGGCAGCTGCATAGTCGATGGCGTCTTCTCTGGATTTGATATCCCATTCTCTCCAGGGAGCAATGACTTTCAGTTGGGGAGCCAAAGCCTTGATGCCCAGTTCGAAACGCACCTGGTCGTTGCCTTTGCCGGTAGCGCCGTGAGCGATAGCGTCAGCGTTTTCCTTCAGGGCAATGTCCACCAGGTATTTGGCGATAATGGGACGGGCAATGGAGGTACCCAGCAGGTACTTCTTTTCATAAACGGCACCGGATTTTACCATGGGCCAAGCATATTCCTTCAGGAATTCTTCCTTCAGGTCCAGAATGTAGGCTTTGCTGGCACCGGATTTGATGGCTTTGTCATGGACAGGAGCCACTTCTTCCCCTTGGCCGATATCAGCCGTTACGGTGATGACTTCACAGTTGTTGTAGTTTTCCTTCAGCCAGGGAATGATACAGGAAGTATCCAAACCGCCGGAATAGGCCAATACGACTTTTTTAATGTCTTTTTTATCCATGCTATGCAATCTCCTTTTCGTTAATACGCTATCTACATACTTTACAACACTTCGTCACTCATTAGCAAGGCCATAATGGCTTTTTGTACATGAAGACGGTTTTCTGCTTCGTCAAATACCGCAGAATGGGGTCCTTCGATGACCTCGTCGGTGATTTCTTCCCCTCTGTGGGCAGGCAGGCAGTGGAGCACCATGGCGTCCGGCCGGGCCACGCTCAGCAGTTCGGCGTTGATCTGGTAGTCGTGGAGGGCTTTCACCCGGACTTTCTTTTCCGCTTCTTCGCCCATGGAAGCCCAGACGTCGGTGTAGAGGACGTCGGCGCCTTTGGCAGCTTCATACAGGTCTTCTTCTACCTTGATGGTGCAGCCGGTGATGGCTGCGTCCATTTTGGCCATATTCACAATCTGGGGGTCCGGCTGGTAGCCCTTGGGGCTGGCGCAGACCATGTTCATGCCCACCTTGGCGCAGGCGAACATCAGAGAATGGGCCATGTTGTTGCCGTCCCCTACGTACACCAGCTTCCGGCCCTTGAGCACGTCCTTGTATTCCAGGATGGTGAACATATCGGTCAGGGCCTGGCAGGGATGGAGCAGATCGGTGAGGCCGTTGATGACCGGAACACTGGCATAGTCGGCCAGTTCCTTGACGGCTTCGTGGGAATAGGTCCGGATCATAATGCCGTCCACAAAGCGGGACAGTACCCGGGCGGTATCTTTTACCGGTTCGCCCCGGCCAATCTGGGAGGTGGACTCGGTCATGTAGATGGGGTGGCCGCCCAGCTGATGGAAGCCGGTTTCAAAGGAAACCCGGGTCCGGGTGGAGGCTTTGGAGAAAATCATGGCCAGTGTTTTGCCCTTCAGGTATTCATGGGGTTCGCCCAGTTTTTGTTTCTTTTTCAGTTTGCGGCTGACATCCAGGATGGTGGCGACTTCGCCTACAGACAAATCATGGATGGAAATCAGATCTTTATTTCTTAAAGCCATGTTCTTCCCCTCGTTTTCTTTAGAAGTCTGCCAGGAGTTCATCCAGACCCTGGAGCAGTTTGTCGATGTCTTGTTCGGTAATAATCAGCGGCGGTACAAAACGCAGGACGTTCCCCGCCGTGCAGTTGATGATAAGGCCTTTTTCCAGGCAGCCCTTTACCAGGGAGGCGCCGGGTTTGGAAAGCTCCGCCCCCAGGATCAGGCCCATGCCTCTTACGTCGGTGATTTTGTCCGGATACTTGGCCTGAAGGCCTTTCAGCCCGGCCTTAAAGTATTCGCCGGTTTTGGCAGCCTGCTCGTCTAGGTGCAGCTTCTTCATTTCGCTGATGGCCGTATAGCAGGCGGCGCAGGACAGGGCGTTGCCGCCGAAGGTGGACCCGTGGTCCCCAGGGGCGAACACGTGGGCCAGACGCTCGGTGACCAGGAAGGCTCCCATGGGGAAGCCGCCGCCGATGGCTTTGGCGGTGGTCATTACGTCGGGCTTAACGCCGCTGTACATCCAGGCAAACCAGAAACCCGTGCGGCAGACGCCGGTCTGGATTTCGTCAAACATCAGGAGGGCATCGTGCTTCTGGCACAGCTCCTTGGCTTTTTCCAGGTAGCCGGCCGGAGGTACGTGGACCCCGCCTTCCCCTTGGATGGGCTCCAGCAGCACGCCGCAGACCTCATCGTCCATGGCCGCTTCCAGAGCCTTCACGTCCCCAAAGGGCACGTACACAAAGCCTTCCGGCAGAGGGTTCAGCCCTTCGTGGTAGTGTTCCTGGCCGGTGGCGGTCAGGGTTTCCATGGTGCGCCCGTGGAAGGAATCCAAGGCGGTAATGATCTTGAATTTCTTGGGGCTCTTTTTCACGCCGTATTTCCGGGCCAGCTTGATGGCCCCTTCGTTGGCTTCGGCGCCGCTGTTGCAGAAGAACACCCGGTCGAACTGGGCGGCTTCGCACAGCTCCTTGGCGGCCTTGGCCTGGATTTCGGTGTAGAACAGGTTGGAGCAGTGCAGCAGCTTGCCAGCCTGTGCGCTCACGGCGTCCACCAGGGGCTTGTAGTTATAGCCCAGGGCGTTGACGGCAATGCCGGCCAGAAAGTCGGTGTATTCCTTGCCGTCGGCGTCGTAAAGATGAACCCCTTCCCCGTGGTCCAGGGCAATCTGGTTTCTGCCAAACACCGGCAGATAATAATGGTCCGTTTGTTCAATAATTTCTTTTGTATTCATCGGCACAATCTCCTGTATATTCTTGCATTAGTCTCTGACCACTTCGGTACCCACGCCCTTGTCGGAGAAAATCTCCTGGAGGATGGAGTGTTCCTGGCGGCCATCGATGATGTGGGTCTTCACAGCGCCCCCGGACAGGGCGGCGATGCAGGCCTTCACCTTGGGGATCATGCCCCCGTCGATGCTGCCCTTCACAATCAGTTCCTGGGCCTTTTCAAAGGTCAGGGTGGACAGGAAGGTGGACTCATCGTTGTGGTCTTCGTAGATGCCCTTCACGTCGGTGAGCATCAGCAGCTTTTCGGCCTTCAGGGCCCCGGCTACCTCGCCGGCTACGCTGTCGGCGTTGATGTTGTAGGTCTCCCCGTCTTCCCCAATACCGGTGGGGGCAATGACGGGAATGTAGTCATGGGCCAAAAGCAGGTTGATCAGGTCCGTATTGACCTTTTCCACCGTGCCCACGTAGCCGATGTCCACCAGGTTCACCTGGCCGTTTTCGTACACATCAGCCAGATGTTTCTTGGCTTCCAGCAGGCGGGCGTCCTTGCCGTTCAGGCCAATGGCGTTGCCCCCCAGAATATTCAGGCGCCGCACCAGGTCAGTGTTGGTTTTGCCCACCAGGGCCAGTTCGGCGATTTCCACCGTTTCTTTATCGGTAACCCTAAGACCGCTGACAAACTCGGATTTCTTGCCGGCTGCCTTCAGCATGGCGGTAATTTCCGGGCCGCCGCCGTGGACCACCACCGGCTTCATGCCGGCGCAGTGCAGGAACACGATATCTTCCAGCACCTTGTTTTTCAGCTCATCGTTCAGCATGGCGTTGCCGCCGTATTTCACCACAACCGTTTTGCCCTTGAAAGCGCTTAAATATGGCAGTGCTTCAACTAAGATATTCATTTCGTTGTTTTTTATCTGCATATTTCTTCCTCCTCAAAATGGGTTTCCCGTTTTGTCCGACCCTCATCGGTAGTCGGAGCCATAGTTGGCACGCTTCACCAGGACACGAGTTTTTCCGTCGTTCACCCTCGGCTGCGGGCAGGGGAAAACGACCTTTACCACTATGCAATTGTCCAAGCCGTCATCCCCTCCTTTGTCCTTATGGTGAATTATTATACACTTTCGTGCATAAATTCGCAACCGTTTTTTCCACTTTTTTTAGGAATTTCCTGTCCTGATAGTACTATTATTATAAGCCTTTCAGCAGGAATCTACACGTTTTTGGTGAATAAGTTCAGAGAAAATTGTTATAATAGGAAAGAACAAGCGTTTTTTCTATTTTTTTGCAAAATCCGGCCCTGCGCCCTACCTAACAGGAGGTCTTATGCGGAAACTGCTTTATCTTCTCATTCTGCTCTCAGCTGCACTCTGCTACTATCTTACCCGCCCTGTGGTGCATACGGGGGCCGGCCCTGCCCCGGTGCCCGCCTACGCTGCTGCCGCGGCGGCCCAGGAGGACCCGCTCACCCGGCTGCTGCCGGGAATCGACGTGCCCCGGCCCCTGCGCCTGGTGTACCGGGCCTGGCACCTGAAGGAAATCACCCGGAGCCGGATCCCGGCGGAAGACTGGGTCCCCTTAAAACGGATGTCCCCCTGGCTGCCCAAAGCCCTGGTGTCCGTGGAAGACAAACGGTTCTACTCCCACCACGGCATTGACCCGGACGGCATTTTCCGGGCCATCCTGATGAATATCCAGGCAGACGAGGTAGTAGAAGGCGGCAGCACCATCACCCAGCAGGTGGTGAAAAACAACCTGCTCACCTCAGAACAGTCCCTGGAACGGAAAATCCTGGAAGCAGGACTGGCGCTGGTGGTGGAAATCCACTACAGCAAGGACGAAATCCTGGAAATGTACCTGAATACCACCTTCCTGGGCGCAGGCGCCACCGGCGTGCAGCAGGCCAGCGAAACCTACTATGGCCTGGAGCCCAGCCAGCTTTCCCTGTCCGAGGCCGCTGCCCTGGCCGGCCTCCCCTACGCCCCCTCGGCCCTGAACCCCTTTGACAACCCGGAAGGCTGCCGGGAGCGGCGGAACCTGGTACTGGAACGGATGAACGAACAGGGCATGATTACCGAAGGAGAAATGCGGGAAGCCCAGCGGCAGGGGCTGCATTTGCGGTGATTTGAAATGAAACTTCTATCGGCGCCTTGTGGCTCCACTTCCTACAGTGGTTCGCTGCAAGCCAGAGTGGTTCGCGGCTCGCTGCGCAACTTCACCCTGCGGGTTTGCTTTGCAGGCCGCTATCACATGGGTCGCGTATTCCAAATATCTTTTGGGTAATTTATGACGATATTTGGACGCGACCACAACGTTTGCAGAAAGCATTCTATTCCGCTACTTGTCAAGTAATAAAGTCAGGTAGTGCAGATATTTGCAAACTATGTTGCTTTGCTATACCCGTTTAGTACATGACTCGTAGTGGTCTAAGACTGGCCCCTTCAAGAGTTGCGCTCACATCCAAGAGCATGTCAGTTTATCAAAATGCTCTTGGCTAATGTGAGCCATGTGATAGCAGCCCAAGAAGCAAGCCCGCAGGGCGCGGCTGATTGGAGCGCTGCGAACCACTAAGGGGCTGGCAGTCCGTAGGACTGACTGAGGACGTTTATTAGATACTGTTATAAAAAGTAAAAAAACGGCTGGCGAACTTTTTCTGTTCTCGCAAGCCGTTTTTTCTTTCGGGGATAAGTATTATTTCACACCCTCTATTTTCTTTTCTTCAACTATACTCTTCCAGCAACCGTTTGCTGTCCTCTTTGGGAGGATAGCCAAACATCCGGGCATATTCCCGGCTGAATTGGGAAGGGCTTTCGTAGCCCACCCGGAAGGCCACATCGGCAGCTTCCGCCGTTCCTTTTAACAGCAGCAGCCGGGCTTCCTGAAGCCGCAGCTTCTTTTGGAATTGCAGGGGGCTCATGGCGGTAACTTCCTTGAACTGCCGATGCACGGTGGGCACACTGACCCTGGCTTTTTGCGCCAGTTCCTCCACCCGGATGGTTTCGTTATAATGCGCAATAATATACTGAACAATTTCCTGCATCTGATAGGCCTTGCTGTCCTTCAGGGCAAATTGCCGCAGACTGGCTCCCTGGGGGCCCAGCAGCAGGTAATAAAGGATTTCTCTGGTATAAAGCGGCGCCAGCACCGGAATATTTTCCGGGGTATCCACCAGACGTACCAACCTTGCCATAGCATCCATCAAAGGCAGTTCCAAAGGACTCACATAAATGGCCCGGTCCTGCTTCTTTTGGGGCTTCTCCCCAGGAACCGCCGGCAGCAGCTCCACCAGCTGGTCCAAAGTAAATTCCAACTTCAGGGAAATATACGGCTCTTCCCGGGTGGCTTCCAGAATCTGCCCTGTCACCGGCAGTCCCACTGCGGAAACCAGGTAGTCCGAAGGGCCATACTGAAAGCGTTCCTCGGCCAGGCCGATTTCTTTTCGCCCCTGAAGAATGATGCAAAGGGAAGGCTTTTGGAATAGGGCCTCCGGTTCCGTGGTGACATACTGCCGCACAAAATACAGGGAAGGGACCGCCGTTTGGATCCAGCTGTTCTCCTTTACCTGGCGTTCCACAATGCCAGCCAGTTCTTTTCGATATGCAGCCAGTTTGTCTTCCATACGCTCTCTCCCTTCTGCCGGCAGGCCTTTTCTGCCCAGCCCAACCGGTCTTCTCCGCCATATTGTAGCAGTTCTTCCCCGGCCCCGGCAAGTCCGGCTGGGTCCTTGTCCAGCGCCTGGAGCTGATTGCCGCTGCTTATAATTTCGGATAAACTCTGGTCTTAGGCCCCAGATAGCCTTTGATGATTTTTGGAGGATTTTCCAGGGCATCTTTTGCGTGGAGATATTTGGGGTTAATGGCCACACTGTTGGGATCCACCCGGTAGTCCCCATAGCCAAACATGGTGGTGGAACCATAGGTGGATTCCGGCGGTCTGATAGAGGGCACCAGAGCGCTTTCACCTCTGTCCAGGGCATCCTTCACAGTAGCAATGAGATTATCCAAATACTTGATGTCCAGCGGCAGGGGATTGTGGCCGGTGAAAATACGTTTTGCCCGTCCGTTCAACTTGTGCTTCAGGTCCACCAGGGCCGTGTAATACCGGTCCATGGAGCATTCCAGCCCCACGTCGTCCAACAGTCCGGAGTTGGGGCCGAGGGGGTCGTTGCTGCCCAGGGAATCGGAGGAGTACAGGTCCCCTGTCTTTGCGTCCAGCAGCACCAGGCTTCCCACCGTATGGCCGGGAACAGCGTAGGCTGTCAGCACCGTATTGCCCAGGTCGAATTTGTCTCCCTCTTGAGGATCCAGGGTACCTTGGGGAATGTTGTCCCCAAACCAGCTCAGGTCCTTGTGGGGCACATACACCTTGATATGTTTATCCAGGAAGTTTTGGGTCTGGGCAGCATGGTCTGCGTGCCCATGGAGGGAAATCACGTCAAAGGGCAGTCCCCCGTCCAGCTTTTGAATCAGGGAATACAAATCCCCCTTGGCGTCCAGGCCGCTGTCAATGAGCAGAGCCCGCTGGGAGCCCACCACCAGGAACATATTGACCCGGGCGTAATCTGAGATTCGAATCAGGGCAGGGGTATCAGGGGCCGCTTCCCGGAGCACCTCATAGCTGAAGTACCCAGGCTGGTGCACCACAAAATTATACCTGAGGGTGGCCACGTCACTGGGAGCCGCACCCTTGGAAAAGGCAATGGCCTTGACCACTACGGTCTTCTCCGTCCCGGGTTTCTGGCTGGCCCCGGCGCCGAATTCCAAAATGGGGATGGCACCCTTGGCAGGGTCAAACACCGGACTGTCCTGGGTGGGCTTCGTACCGTCCAGGGTATAATGGATCTCCGCCCCTGGGGTGGCGGACCCTAGCCGGATATGGCTGTAGCTGATTTCGTAGGTGCCCGGCATAGGATACGCCCCGGGCTGGGCGGTTTTGGCCTGGCTGGTCCGAACGGGCAGAGCAACACCAGAAAGGGCGCGCTGACCGGTCCCAGCGGTACTGGGGCTCCCGTTCTCCTTTGCCAGAAGGGCCTGGACAAGCGCGGCCTGCCCAGCCCCCACCGTCTGCGCTGCCGGCTGTGCAGCCGCGGCCAGAGCTACAGGCACGTCACCGAGCTGGCCAAAAAAGCCAAAGGCTGCTGCAAAACCGGCAGCCACAATTCCTGCCTGCATTGCCTTTCGCATGCTTTACCCCTCCTGTTTCGTCAGCGGCAAATCGCCGTATTCCGTCCAGACAAAATCGGCCATCCTTTTCTTGATCAGCCATTTGCCGTCCTGTTTTACGTAGGTATCGTGGTAGCGGGTACCCCCGGAACGTTTCACCTGTCTGCCGTTTTGGGTGCTGATCAGCACCACGTAGCAATAGCTGGTGCCCGTTGCCGTATTGCCCTTGATATCCACCACCTGCTGGCCGTTGATGTGGTATACCACGTCCTGGGTTTTCAGGAAATCATCAAAGGCTTTGCCAATGTTCTCCCGGCCGGTCAGTGAGGTCATCAGTTTCCCATCGGAATAATTCTCCACCACCGCATCCTTTGTAAAAAGGGCTTCCTGGGCAATGCCATTTTTCTCATCGGCTAGGATGGAAAAGGTGTCCACCAGTTCCTTTAGGGCCAGCTTGTCCGCCAGGACGCTGGTGGCTTCCCTATTAGAGGTTGCACCCGCCTGTACCGCCGCCGCTTCCACTGCCGGCATAGGAGCCGGCTGTCCAAAAAGTACCAGGAGGGCTGCCAGTCCTGCTGCGGCCCCCAGCTTCGTCATTTTTCTCATAGGAATTCCTCCTTATTTTTTGTTTTTCAAATTTTTATCCAGAAAAGCCAGAATCACCTGCTCCACTTCTGGCTGGGCCCAATAATGGTCCGCATGCCCCGCGCCCTCTACCACATAACGCTGGGCGGGAATGCCTTTTTCCTGCAAAGCGTTGTAGAGCAGTTCGGTTTGACTGGGTGAAACCACCTGGTCCTTGTCCCCATGGAGCAGCAAAAACGGTGCCGTTTTGGGTGAAATATACGTTACCGGATTGGCGGCTTTCACCGTGCTTGGAGTAGCCTGGACGCTGCCGCCCCCTTTGTCCGAAAAGGAAGTGCCGTTGATAAACAACGCCTGAAGTGCGGCCGGGGATGCGTGGCGCTGCTGTTCCTCCTTGGAGAAATCCGCAGCTACCTTGCTAAGGTCCGAAAGCCCATAGATATCAATGGCGGCCTGCACGTCACTGCTTTGGTCCAGATTGTCCCCCTGGTCAAAGGCCTTGTACCCGTTGGAGGTGCCCACCATAGCGGCCAGGTAGCCGCCAGCGGACTCACCCATGACCGCCATACGATTGGGATCAATATTAAAGTCCCGGGCATGGGCCCGAAGATACCGGAGGGCCGCCTTCACGTCCACCACTGGGTCAGGAAACATCCCATTGGGAATCACCCGGTACTCTACACTGGCCACAAAATACCCGTGCTCTGCCAGATGCACCCGCTGCTGCAAATAATTTTCTTTGGGCGAAGCCGTGAACCCCCCGCCGGTAACAAACACCACCGCCGGCAGCTTTTCCTTGCTTTCCGGCTGCAAAATATCCATTTTCAAAAAGCTCTTGGGCCAATCAAAATACTGGGCATACGTAATATCCGAAATGGCCCGGACCTGCGGCCGGGTGAGACTGAATTTCAAGTGCTGGCTGGGAGCCGCTGCTTCCCCAGGCACCATTAGGCCCGTAAGGCCCGTCAGCAGGACTGCCAGGATATAAAACAACCTTTTTCTCAGCATTTCGCCGCTCCTTTCGTTTCCATTTGGCTATCTATTGCATCAAGGGGACAAAGTGAATATACCGATACGATTTTGCCATGTGCACGGACTTTTTTTACCACTCTG